>CABUJL010000006.1 GCA_902491915.1 uncultured Collinsella sp. | reverse complement strand
CAATAGGCGCGCCGTGCGGAATGATCATGGGGCAGACGGGAATGGAGCCCTGGATGGTCTTTGCTCTAAGCAGTACGTTTGTGACGGGCAGCGGCCAGTTTATGATCTGCAACCTGTGGCTGGCGGGTGTGCCTGCAGCATCGATCGTCGCGAGCGTTGCCGCCATCTCCTCGCGTTTTGCGCTTTACTCGGCATCGATCGCACCGCATCTGAGGGGTGCCTCGAAGCGTCAGACGCTGGCTGTTGCCGCGACACTTACCGAGGAGGCATATGGCATCTCGCTTGCCAAGTTGGTTGAAGGGGAGGATTGGGGCCCGCGCGAGTCCTTTGTGCTCAACGTGATCCTCATCGCAACATGGGGCGTTTCGTGTACGATGGGCGCCATCGTCGGCGCCGTTGTCGATGTTCCCACCGCCATTGCAGCCTTTGTCTGCACCTCGCTCTTTATCTGCCTGCTCTTTTCGCAGCGGTTGTCGCGCGGTAACGTTGTCGCGGCGGTTTCGGGCGCGGTGTCCGTCGCCGTATGCAAGTTCTTGGGCCTCGCGAATATTGCCGTGCCGGCAAGCGTCGTGGTCGGCATTGCCATTGCGCTGGCGTGCGATACTGTATTTGACGGAAGAGGTGCCCGCGATGCCCGCTAACGAGTTCTTGGTTCTGTGGCTGTCGTCGTGGGCTGCTATCGCGTTCTTTCGCATCGCGCCGGCGTTCGCCTTGCGCGGGCGGACCCTGTCGCCCCGCATTACCGAGGCCCTGGGCTATATCCCGCCCGCTGCCTTTGCCGCGCTGGTCGCCAACGACTTGGTGAACCCCGGCGCGTTCGACGCGGGACTCTGGCCTGCCTTGGTTCCCTGGATTGCGGCCACCGGCGTCGTGGCGGTGGCAATCAAGACAAAGTCGATGTTGTGGTGCTGCGTTTCGGGCATCGTGTTCTATATCGTTTTGAGCCTCGTATAGGAGCAGGACGCGTTATCGTCCCGGCCTAACGAATCGAATTTCTCACCGAGGCGGTCTGCTTCTTCTGGTACCATGGTCAAACTTTACTGTAGCAAAGCGTGACGTGGGCTTTTGTTCTGCGTCAGCGGAAATGGGGGTTTCATGGCACAGGAAGCGACCGCCAGCGAGCAAAAGAAATTCAAGGTACCGCGCATCCCGGGCGACATCATGATCTATCCGATGATCGTCGGCCTTTTGCTCAATACCTTCTGCCCGCAGGTCTTTGAGGTCGGCGGCTTCTTTACGGCTGCCTGCCGCGGCGGCTCCAACACCATCGTTGCCGCGATCTTGCTGTTCGTGGGCGCCGGCATCAGCTTTAAGTCCACGCCGGGCGCCATCAAGACCGGCATCGTCGTGCTGATTCCTAAGCTTGTAGTGGCAGCCGCGCTGGGTCTGGGCGTCGCGTACTTCTTTAACGATAACTTCCTGGGCCTGAGCTCCGTGTCTATCATCGGCGGCATAACGTTTTGCAACATGGCGCTCTATACGGGCATCATGGGCGAGTTCGGCGATGAGTCCGAGCAGGGCGCTGTCGGTATCCTGTTCTTTACGGCCGGCCCCGCCGTCACGATGATCATCCTCGGTGTCTCGGGTCTCGCCAACATCCCCGTCGGCACCATCATCGGATCCATCCTGCCGCTTGTTATCGGCATGGTCCTGGGCAACTTGTTCCCGTTTATCAAGAATCTGCTGGTCCCCGGCGCCAATCCCGCGATCGCCGTTATCGGCTTTCAGCTCGGTGCGTCCATGAGCCTTTCGAGCTTTATCACCGGCGGTATTTCGGGCATCCTGCTGGGCCTCATCACGCTCTTTATCGTCGGTCCCATTACCTTTGCGTTCGAGCGCCTGTGCGGTGGTAACGGCAAGGCGGCCGTTGCCTGCTCCACTATCGCCGGCACGGCTATGACCACGCCGGTCGCCCTCGCCGAGGTCGCCCCGCGCTATGCCGAGCTTGCGCCCACTGCGTATGCGCAGATCGCCACTGCCGTCATCATCACGGCAATCATGGCTCCGATTCTGACCGGCTGGGTCGATAAGAAGTTCTGCCACGGCAAAGAGGATCTGTCGCCTGCCGGTGTCGAGGCCATCGAGGAGGCCGTCGCGACCGACATCGATGGCGAGTAATCGTCGACGCGAGTCAATCAAGCCGGCGTGCAATTCGCGCCGTTTGAGCGCCCGAACGGAAACTGTCTTGCAGTGACGTTCGGGCGCTCTGCTATTATTCCCCTTACCCCTGCGGAGTAGGGGTGTTTATTGCCCAGACACGAATCGGGCGATTCTGACCACTTGGATATTGAAGGGATGGCGTCTAGTGGTTAAGGCACTCAAGATTGAGATATTCCTGCTATGCATGATTGTTCTTATCGGGCTTGCCGCGCGAAGTCGCCACTCCTTGTTCTCGAGTACCCAGCAGTTATTGTTTAGTACGCTCGGTTACACCTCTGCCGCGTACATGCTATTCGATATAATCTGGACGCTTTCGGACGGTGTGGGCGGCACGCTGGGCATTGCTGCCAACTGGATTTCCAACGCGGTTTCGTTTTCGCTCTTTGCCGCCGCGTGCCTCATTTGGTTTATCTATTCCGAGACGGTGCAGGGTTCTCGCCTTTTGACCGCGCGCTATAGGATGGCGTTTGTAACGCTGCCTGCGGTGCTGGTAGTCGTGCTGGCGTTTACTAGCTACTGGACGCACGCCCTGTTCTATATCGATGCGCAGGGCGCGTATCGTCGCGGTTTTGTCTATATGATCCAGCCCATCGTCAGCTACTGCTACGTTATATATACGTCCCTGCATGCGTTTATACAATCTTGCAAGGTCGAGAGCCTACAAAAGAAGGCCATCTATCAAACCTTGGCATTTTTCGCCATTCCGGCCTTGGTGGCCGGTGTCTTTCAGGTCTTTTATTCGGGTCCCTGCCTTAGTGTCGGCATCATGTTAAGTATGTTGCAGCTCTACATTGTTTGTCAGGAGCAGCTGATCTCCACCGACCCGTTGACTGGCCTCAACAATCGCAACCGTTTTGAGACCTATATGCTGTCGCTGTTCTCGGGTGCTGATCAGGCCGATGATGTGTATCTGCTTATGATGGACGCCGACGGCTTTAAGCTGATTAACGATCGCTATGGACATGTGGAGGGCGACCATGCTCTCCAGGTCATATCTGCTACGCTCAAAGAGGTCTGCTCGGCGTCTGGTGGTTTTATCGCACGTTATGGCGGCGATGAGTTCGTGGTGCTCCAGAAGGCTGCGGCGGAACAGGACATCATAGACCTGTGTTCGGCGATTAACGACGAGCTCGCTCGTGCCGAGGTGCCGTATGCATTGCGGATGTCCATCGGTTACGCGCAGGTCGGCGATAGTGTTGATACCTGGCAAGACTTACTTCGCGCTGCCGATGCGGAGCTCTACCGCGTCAAGGCCGAGAAAAAGAAAGCCGGCGTCCAGATACGCTAGAAAAAAGGGGCGCACGCTTGTGTGCGTGGCGGCCCTCAGCTCACCGATATACTCCATTAAGCTAAAGTACATGAATCCCCTCTGCAAAATAAGGGCAGTTCGTTAAGCTTTTTTGGGTTTGTTGACGATGATGATGCCGCCGCAGACCAACAGCAGGGCAACGATGACGGTAACGGGGCTCGTGCCAGCGCCCTCGCCGAGCAACAGCGCGCTCAGCAGCACACCAAAGACGGGGTTCATAAACCCAAAGACCGAGACGCGGCTGACGGGGTTGACGGCAAGCAGGCGCGACCACAGCGAGTAGGCGACCGCGGAGATAAGCGCCATGTAGATGATGAGCGCGATGGCGGGGGCAATCGCCGTGGGGGAGAGCGCGCCACCCATCAAAAAGCCGATGGCGGTGAGGACCAGGCCGCCGACCAAGAACTGCCATCCGGCAAGCAAGACGCCGTCGTGCTCGCGCGAGAAGATGCCGATCAGGCAGGTCGAAAGGGCACCCGCGACGGTGGAGGCCAGGATAAAGCCCTCGCCGTCGAGCGTAAAGCCAAAGGTGCCGTCCGCGCCCGAAAGGTTGACGAGCGCGACACCGGCAAAGCCCAGTACGCAGCCGAGCACCTTGGCCGTATTGAGCTTTTCGGTGCGAAACGCCAGGGCGGCAAAGAGGATAGCCAAGAAGTTGGCGCTGGCCTCGATGATGGAGCTCGACATAGCGCTTGCACGGGAGAGACCAAGGTAGAAAAAGAAGTACTGGCCGATGGTCTGGAAGAGCGACAAGATACAGATAGGCTTGATATCACGCGCTTGCGGAACGAGCGGTCGGTGCTGGACCACGCTCATGCCAACAATGACCAGCATGCCGGCAAGGGTGAAGCGCAGACCCGCGAAGAGCAGCTGCGAGGCGCTGTCGCGCGCGGGAATGCCAAAGAGGCCGTAGCCGATCTTGATGCAGGGGAAGGCGGAGCCCCAGAGCGCGCAGCAAACGAGACAGCCCAGGATGAGTCCGGGCAGGGTGGCGAGATACGGCTTGCGGCTTTCCATGATGTCCTTTCTACATGCGCGAAGCAAAAAAGAACCCGCCACCGGATGTGTCGGTGGCGGGTAATGTTACCCGAAGGGATTGTACCCGATGGGAAAGGTTTAGGCGAAGTAGGCTACGCCGCTCTCAAAGATCGGCATGAACTTGTCGCCGGGGACATGCTCGGGCACGTTGCGGTACAGGTTGTCGCCGCGACGCTCGGCATGGCCCATCTTGCCCAAGACGCGGCCGTCGGGGCTCGTGATGCCCTCGATGGCGAGTGCGGAGCCGTTGGGGTTGACGGAAAGATCCATGCTGGGCTTGCCGTCCTCGCCCACGTACTGCGTGGCGACCTGGCCGTTGGCGATCAGCTGGGCGAGTACCTCGTCGTTGGCGACAAAGCGGCCCTCGCCGTGGCTGATGGCGACGGTGTAGGGGTCGTCCAGGCTGCACTGCGACAGCCACGGGGACAGGTTGGACGAGATGCGGGTGCGCACCAGGCGGCTCTGATGGCGACCGATGGTGTTGAACGTCAGCGTGGGCGCATCGGGCGTGGCGTCGACGATGTCACCGTAGGGCACCAGGCCGAGCTTGACCAGGGCCTGGAAGCCGTTGCAGATGCCCAGCATCAGGCCGTCGCGGGCCTGGAGCAGGTCGCGGACTGCCTCGGTGACCTCGGGAGCGCGGAAGAACGCCGTGATGAACTTGGCGGAGCCGTCGGGCTCGTCGCCGCCCGAGAAGCCGCCGGGGATCATGACGATCTGGCTTGCACGGATGCGGCGGGCAAGCTCGTGGGTGCTCTCGGCGACGGCCTCGGGCGTGAGGTTGTTGATCACGAAGGTGTCGGCCTCGGCACCGGCGGCACGGAAGGCGCGGGCGCTGTCGTACTCACAGTTGTTGCCGGGGAACACGGGGATGATCACGCGCGGGCGGGCGATCTTGGCGCCGCCGTACACGTGGATGTCCTTGGCGCGGAAATCGATAGTCTCGACCTCGGGGGTCTCGCCGGCGCTGCGGTAGGCGAAGACGCCCTCGATGCCGCTCTCCCAGGCCTCCTGGAGCTCGGCGAGCTCGATGACCTCGGAGCCGGTGTCGATGACATAGCCCTCGACGGTGGTACCCAGGGGCTCGACGACAACGCCGTCGGCGACCTTGGGCAGCTCGGCGTCCTCGGCGAGCTCGACGATAAAGCTGCCGTAGAGCGGGGTGAAGAGGCTCTCCACGTCCACATCCTCGGCAAGCTCGATGCCGATCTGGTTGCCGACACACATCTTAAAGAGGCTCTCGGCGCCGCAGCCGTAGCCGGGCGTGGAGACGGCCAGGGCGTCGCCGGTAGCGGTGAGCGCCTCGACGGCGTCAAACGCGGCGAGCAGCTGCTGGGCGTCGGGGCGGTAGTCCTCGCCGTAGGTGGCGGGGGCGATGCGGACGACGCGGTGCGTCAGACCCTTGAACTCAGGGGAGACGGCGCGCGCCGCGTGGCCCACGGCCACAGCGAAGCTGATCAGGGTGGGCGGAACGTTGAGCTCGCCGGCCTCGTCCTCAAACGAGCCGCTCATGGAATCCTTGCCGCCGATGGCTCCGGCACCCAGGTCGACCTGGGCCATGAGGGCGCCCAGGACGGCTGCCGTGGGCTTGCCCCAGCGCTCTGCCTCGGTGCGCAGGCGCTCGAAGTACTCCTGGAAGGAGAGGTAGGCGCGCTTGTGCTCAAAGCCGGCAGCCACGAGCTTGGCGATGGACTCGACCACGGACAGGTAGGCGCCCGCAAACTGGTCGGCCTCCATCAGATAGGGGTTAAAGCCCCATGCCATGGCGCTTGCCGTGGTGGTCTCGCCGTCCACGGGGAACTTGGCGACCATGGCCGAGCTCGGGGTGAGCTGGGTCTTGCCGCCAAAGGGCATAAGCACGGTTGCGGCACCGATGGTGGAGTCGAAGCGCTCGGAAAGGCCCTTGTTGGAGGCAACGTTGAGGTCGGTGACAAGCGAGGTCATGCGCTCGGCAAGCGTGGTGCCGGCCCAGCTGGGCTGCCACACGCTGCGGGCGCACACGTGAGCGACCTGGTGCTTGGGCGCGCCGTTAGAGTTGAGGAACTCGCGGGATAGGTCGACGATGGCGACACCGTTCCAGGCCATGCGCATGCGCGGCTCGGCGGTAACCTCGGCGATAACGGTCGCCTCGAGGTTCTCCTCGGCGGCGTAGCCCATGAACTCCTCGACGTCACCGTCGGCGACGGCGCAGGCCATACGCTCCTGGGACTCGGAGATGGCGAGCTCGGTGCCGTCCAGGCCGTCGTACTTCTTGGTCACGGTATCAAGGTCGACATACAGGCCGTCGGCAAGTTCGCCCACGGCAACCGAGACGCCGCCGGCGCCAAAGTCGTTGCAGCGCTTGATCAGACGGCAGGCGTCGCCGCGGCGGAAGAGGCGCTGCAGCTTGCGCTCGACCGGGGCGTTGCCCTTCTGGACCTCGGCGCCCGAGGTCTCGATGGACTCGGTGTTCTGGGTCTTGGAGGAGCCGGTGGCACCGCCGATGCCGTCACGGCCGGTACGGCCGCCCAGCAGGATGATCTTGTCGGTGGGGGCGGGGCACTCGCGGCGCACGTGGTTTGCCGGGGTAGCGCCCACGACGGCGCCGACCTCCATGCGCTTGGCCACGTAGCCGGGATGATAGAGCTCGTTGACCTGGCCGGTGGCAAGGCCGATCTGGTTGCCGTAGCTGGAGTAGCCGGCGGCGGCAGTGGTTACGAGCTTGCGCTGCGGCAGCTTGCCCTCGAGTGTCTCGGACACGGGGACGGTGGGGTCGCCGGCACCGGTGACACGCATGGCCTGGTACACGTAGCTGCGGCCCGAGAGCGGGTCGCGGATGGCGCCGCCCACGCAGGTGGCGGCACCGCCGAAGGGCTCGATCTCGGTCGGGTGGTTGTGGGTCTCGTTCTTAAACAGGAACAACCAGTCCTGGTCCTCGCCGTCGACATCGACCTTCACCTTGACGGTGCAGGCGTTGATCTCCTCGGACTCGTCGACATCGGTCATGACGCCGGTCTTCTTAAGGTACTTGGCGCCGATGGTGCCCATGTCCATGAGGCAAACGGGCTTGGCGTCGCGACCGAGCTCGTGGCGCATCTCCATGTAGCGGTCGAAGGCCTGCTGCACCACGGCGTCGTCGATCGTCACGTCGTCCAGGACGGTGCCGAAGGTGGTGTGGCGGCAGTGGTCGGACCAGTAGGTGTCGATCACGCGGATCTCGGTGATGGTGGGGTCGCGGTCCTCATCGCGGAAGTACTGCTGGCAGAAGGCGATGTCCGCCTCGTCCATGGCAAGGCCGCGATCGGCGATAAAGGCGGCAAGGCCGGCCTCATCGAGCTCGCGGAAGCCGTCGAGCACTTCGACGGGCTGGGGCTCGGGGGTCTCCATGTACAGCGTCTCGGGCAGGTCGAGCGAGGCGATGCGTGCCTCGACGGGGTTCACCACGTAGTGCTTGATGGCCTCGATGGCGGCTTCGTCCAGAGCGCCCGAGATCATATAGACCTTGGCGGAGCGCACGGCGGGGCGCTCGCCCTGGCTGATGAGCTGCACGCACTCGCTGGCGGAGTCGGCGCGCTGGTCAAACTGGCCAGGCAGGAATTCGACGGCAAAGACGGCGCCATCGCTTGCGGGGAGCTCGTCGTAGGTCACATCGACCTGGGGCTCGCTAAAGACGGTCGGCACGCAGGAGCGGAAAAGCTCCTCGTCGATGCCCTCGACGTCGTAGCGGTTGATGATCCTCAGGGCCTCGATGCCCTTGATGCCGAGAATTTCGGTCAGCTCGCCCTTGAGCTGCTGAGCCTCGACGTCGAACCCGGGTTTCTTCTCCACGTAGATACGAGAGACCATTGGTTCCTGCCTTCCTGATCGGTTGGGCGTACGGTACGGTATGCGGCAGCGGTCGGTTTGCGGGGTCTGCCCTGCGGTCGCCTTGAGCCACATGTTTGTAAACCTCACTATGATACGACAGCTCGCGGCGCGTTGAGGACGGCGAGGGTGCTACAGTGAAGCGCAAACAAGAGAAAGGCATCACATGGCATTCGTTTCACTCGCCATCATCGCGCTCGTGGCCTTTGCAAGCCCCTTCATCGCCTCGGCGATTCCCGGAAAACCCGTCCCCGAGACGGTCTTTTTGCTCGTGTTCGGTGCGGTGCTGGGCCCGCATATGCTCGGCATTATCCATGTAGATGCCGAGGTCTCGCTCGTGTCCGAGCTGGGCCTGGCCTTTTTGTTCCTGCTTGCCGGTTTTGAGATCGACCCCAAGAGCATCACGGGCGTCGAGGGGCGCTACGGCTTGGCGACGTGGGCCGTCACGTTTGGTATCGCCTGGCTTGCCGTGCGCTTTACCCCGTGGTTCTCAGTCAGTCATTTCGACGGTATCGCCGTGACGCTTGCCCTCACTTCGACGGCGCTCGGCACGCTCGTGCCCATCATGCGTGAGCGCTCGCTCACTGGCACGCGTGTGGGCGACTCGATTCTCGCGTATGGCACCTGGGGTGAGCTCGGCCCTGTGCTCGCCATGTCGGTGCTGCTGTCTGCCCGCACTGGCATCCAAACGCTCGTAATCCTTGGCTTGTTTGCGGTGGTTTGCGTGTTGCTGGCTGTGGTCCCAAGCCGCTCCAAGCGTGTCGGCAGCCGCTTCTTTGCGTTTGTCGAGGAACGCGCCGATACCACGTCGCAGACCTTCGTGCGCCTGACGGTGCTCATCCTGGTCACACTCGTGGCGTTCTCGGCCGTCTTTGATCTCGACATCGTGTTGGGTTCTTTTGCCGCCGGCTTTGTCTTGCGCTATATCATCCCCGAGGGCAACCATACGCTCGAGACCAAGCTCGATGGCCTGGCCTACGGCTTTTTGATTCCGGTATTCTTTACCGTATCGGGCGCAAAGATCGATCTGACGGCCGTGGCGTCGCGCCCGGGTCTGCTCGTGGGCTTTATCGTGGCGTTGTTGATTATTCGTGCCGTGCCCATTCTTATTTCTATGAGCATTTGTCCTGCGACGCGCGATGTGTCGGCGTATGGTCGCATTACCGTGGCCCTGTACTGCACCACGGCCCTGCCGATCATCGTTGCCGTGACAAGCGTTGCCGTCAACGCGGGCGCGCTGTCGCAAGATATTGCGTCGGTCATGGTTGCTGCCGGTGCCATCACGGTGTTCTTGATGCCGTTGCTCGCGCAGCTCTTCTACCGCGTGGTCGACGCCGCGCCGGTCGCCGCCGTGGCAGAAGTTGCCGAGCATCCATCCGATGCGCTCGACATCCTGCGCGCCCATCACGATTTGGCGAGCCTGCTCGCACGTGAGCACGAGCTGCTGACTTCGCATGGCCATGGTCGCGTATTCGAGGGCTTGCCTACGCTCGATACGATTGCCGAGCGTCTTTCCGCCGAGGCGGCGAGCGGCCACATCGATGCCCGCATCGTGGACGCGGCGCATCTTCTTGCCGATAAGACCTATGGTGATGAGGTCGACCCGTCCGAGCTGACCCCGCGCGAGCGTCGCCGCCTGGAGCGCGCCAAGCTCGCCGTGCGCGAATACCGCCGCCGCATGCTGGAGCTCTATGCAAGAGAAGAAGCCGAGGACGACGACGGCAAGTAGTCGATACTCTCTCGGGGAAGCCGCGTCCCGCTTTGAAGGCTCGGAACGGGATGTGGTTTCCGAAACGGGGGCCGTTGGGAAACTGTGTCCCGGAATGGGCGAAATACTGGGACATAGTTTCCCTTTCATAACAGAAGAAGGCGCGCTGCCTGCAGTTGATGCAGACGGCGCGCCTTTTTGGTTGAGCTATGTTGAGGCTTGAAGCCAAAGCTTGTGGCTCCCTAGGAGCGGGCGGCTCCGTCGACGGGGAGCACAGCGCCCGTAACGTAGGCGGCCATGTCGCTCGCTAGGAAGACAAAGGCGTTGGCGACATCCTCGGGCTCGCCCATGCGGCCGAGCGGGATGGTAGCGATGATGGGCTTGATGACTTCTTCGGGCAGGTTGGCGACCATGTCGGTCCTGGTTACGCCGGGGGCGACGGCATTGACGCGAATGCCCACGGGGGCGAGCTCGCGTGAGAGCGACTGGACCATGCCGTTGACGGCGAACTTGGACGTGGGATAGCCAACGCCGGAGGGCTGACCGTACTTAGCGACCATCGAGCTCGTGGTGGTGATGGTGCCACCGTGGCCGGCTTCGGTCATGATCTTGGCAGCGGCCTGGTGACCATTAAAGACGGCGACGACGTTGAGGTCCATGACCTTGGCGAACTCCTCGGCCGTGTAGTCCAAAAGGGGCGAGCGCTGGGAGATACCGGCATTGTTGACGACCGTGTCGAGACCGCCCATGTCGGCTGCGGCCTGCGTAAAGGCCTCGGTTACGGCCTCGAGTGAGGTGAGGTTGCACGAACGGCCCCAGATCTTTGCCTCGGGATAGGCGGCGGCGAGCTTCTCAACGGCCGCGTCGGCGGTTTCCTGACGCGAGCCAAAGACGGTGACGGCGGCGCCTTCCTCGATAAAACGGCAGGCGATGGCATAGCCGATACCGCGCGTGCCTCCGGTGATGATTGCTTTCTTACCCTCGAGCAACATGGTGCCTCCATTCTTCGGGGGTGGACATACGCAGCACAGCATAACGGCGCGCAAAATCAACTTCGTTCGCATATCGGTAAACGGCACCCTCGGTTGTCAGCGAATGGCCAAGTTGTTCAAACTTTTGCTTGATGAACGTCAAACAAAGGGGCTCCCATCCAAACGGACGGGAGCCCCTCAGGTGCTATGTTGTGTGCCAAGGACTGGACTAGTTGGCCATGACGCCTTCGGTCCAGGCCTCAACGCCTTCGATGCGCAGGACGTTGGCGACTTCGGCCACGCAGTCGACGCCGGCAAGCTCGGCGGCGGCAGCCTGGACGTCCTTCTCGAGCGCGCGGTGCGTCAGGAAGATGACCGAGCAGGCATCGCTGACGCCTGACTTGCCGTCCTCGACCTGGTTGATGAGCGAGATCGAGATGTTGTGCTTGGCAAAGATGTCGACCGTCTCGGACAGGGCGCCCACGCGGTCGGCGACCTTCAGGCGCACATAGTACTTGGTCTGGAGCTCGTCCATGGGCTTAAAGGCGAGGTTGTGGCCATAGGGCTCAATCTCGGGCAGCGGAGCCACGCCGCGGCTGATCTGCTCGGAGAGCGATAGGATATCGCCCACGACGGCGCTCGCGGTGGGGAAGGAGCCTGCGCCAGCGCCGTAGAACATGGTCTCGCCCACGGCGTCACCCACCACGTAGACAGCGTTCATGGCGCCGTTGACCTTGGCAAGCATGTGGTCGGCGGGGATCAGCGTGGGATGCACGCGGACGTCGACGCCGGCGTCGGTGTTGCGGGCGATGCCGAGCAGCTTAATGGTGTAGCCGAGCTCGCGGGCCTGGGCGATGTCCTCGGCGCCGATGGTACGGATACCCTGCTGGTACACATCGTCGGTGGTAACGCGGGTGCCAAAACCGATGGAGGCGAGGATTGCCGTCTTGCTGGCGGCATCGAAGCCGTCGACGTCGGCGGACGGGTCGGCCTCGGCATAGCCCTTGGCCTGCGCGTCGGCAAGCACGTCGGCGTAATCGGCACCCTCGGCGTCCATGCGCGACAGGATATAGTTGGTGGTACCGTTGAGAATGCCTGCGATGGTCAGGATCTTGTTGCCCACCAGGTCGTGCTCGAGCGTGCTGACAATGGGGATGCCACCGCCGCAGCTGGCCTCGCACTTAATCTGCACGCCGCACGCGCGTGCCTTCTCGGCAAGCGTCTCGACGTGACGGCCCAGCAGGGCCTTGTTGGCAGAGACGACGTGCTTGCCGTGCTCAAAGGCAGTGGTGAAGATCTCGGTTGCGGGATGCTCGCCGCCGATCAGCTCGACGACGATGTCGACGGCGGGGTCGCTGACGACGTCGTGCCAGTCACTCGTAAAGGCCTCGCGCTCAATGCCTGCCGCCTCGGCCTGCTCCCAGGCAAGCGCGCAGGCGCGGGTCAGCTTAAGGTCGATGCCGTAGGCTGCCAGGTACTCATCGTGGTGGCTCTTGATCAGACGGGCCACGCCGCCGCCGACGGTTCCCAGACCAATCAGACCGACGTTCACGGTGCGCAGGGGTTCGCTCATAGATAGCTCCTTCGTGCATCTTATGGATGGATTAACCGCTTAAAGGTTGAGTGCATTCTAGCGTGAACCGAGAGCGCGTGCTCGCCAGGCAACAGGAGTCGCACAAAACGGCACCCCCGAAACGCTGCGGAAACATTGGAAACATGCTCGCTACAAACGGAACTCCGTAACAAACTGTCAACGTTTGCACCATAAGGTTTGCTTTACCGACCCCACCATGGGCACGAGCGCCGCTAAGTATTTGGCCGAGAAGTACGCGGATGCCAAGACCGCCCTGTTCTACAACTCCGGCGATACGTATGGCTCGGGCGTTGCCGATGCCTTTGCCGGGCAGGCCAAGGCATCCAAGCTCGACATCGTCGATACCGAGACCTTTAAGGACGATTCCGTCACGTGCTTTACCAATCAGCTCACCAAGGCTATGCGCAAGATCAAGATCGAGGGCCTGACTGGCGAGCTCACGTGGAACGACGAGGGCCAGGTCGAAAAGCCCGCTACGGCCTATGTGATTCAGGACGGCAAGTACATCTCCGCCTAAGTGCATATAACGAGACCGGTGGGGTCGTTATATTCAGGGCAAGGGCGCTTGTAACAGAACAGAAACATTACTTTCACATAATAAAGTGGCTAAATTGCATAAATCGATAGGAATACGCACAAATATGGATAAATGGACAAAACAAAAGAAAAGTTGAAATAATCGCCACTTTTCTCAACTAAAGCGTCTACTATTTTGCGAACGCCGAACACGGCGAAGGATGGCCTGTCGGGTAACCGAAACCCGACGAGATTTGAGAGGAGAGCCGCATGTCGAGCCTCACCGGTAAGTCATTGAACCCTGTTATGAATCGCAGGAGCGTTATCGCGAGCGCAGCAGGTCTGGGGGCGATGTCCATTCTAGCTGGCTGCTCCTCCAACGGCGGCGACAGCGGTTCCGCGTCGGCCGACGGTTCCTTTAAGATCGGCACCATCGGACCGCTGACCGGCGCCAACGCGTCCTACGGCAAGTCCGTTACCCAGGGTGTCGAGCTTGGCTGCAAGGATTTCTCGACCAAGGATCTGCCGCTTGCCAGCAAGGCCGAAGATGACCAGGCCGATGGCGAGAAGGCCGTCAACGCCTTCAACACCCTGCTCGACTGGGGCATGCAGGCCCTCGTCGGCCCGACCACCACGGGTGCGTCGGTTGCCGTTGCCGCAGAGTGCGGTAACGACCCCAAGACGTTCATGATCACCCCGTCCGCGTCCTCCGAGGACGTCACCGACGGCAAGGATTGCGTCTTCCAGGTTTGCTTCACCGACCCCAACCAGGGTGTCAACGCTGCCAAGTTCCTGGCGCAGAAGTATGCGGACGAGAAGTTCGTGCTGTTCTATAACTCCGGCGACGCCTATTCTTCGGGCATCGCAGATTCCTTTAAGGCCCAGGCCGCTGAGTCCAAGCTCGAGATTGTCGACGAGGAGACCTTTAAGGACGACTCCGCCACGAGCTTTACCAACCAGCTGACCAAGGCCAAGCAGGCCGGCGCCACCATGATCTTTGCGCCGATCTACTACACGCCGGCGTCCGTCCTGCTCAAGAACGCCAAGGACATGGGCTACGACGTCAAGATGATGGGCTGCGACGGCATGGACGGCATCCTGGGCGTTGAGGGCTTCGATACCTCTCTTGCCGAGGGTCTGCTGCTCATGACCCCGTTCTCCGCCGACGACGAGAAGAACGCCGACTTCGTCAACGCCTACAAGGATAAGTACGGCGATACTCCCGACCAGTTTGCCGCCGACGCCTACGACGGCGTGCACGCGGTGGCCGAGGCCGTCAAGGAGGCCGGTCTTGGTGTCGACGCCGACCCGACCGAGGTCGCCGAGAAGCTGTCCAAGGCTATGCTCAAGATTACCGTTGACGGTCTGACCGGCAAGCTCACCTGGAACGATAAGGGCCAGGTCCAGAAGGAGCCCACGGCGTACGTCATCACCGACGGCAAGTACGTACAGGCCTAATAGGCCGCCTTACATAGAGCGGTTTTGATCCCAAGCAGGGGAGGTTTTGGCCTTCCCTGCTTGCTTGGTATCTAGGGACGATGTAACGTCCCTGTTTCATACATCAACTGGAAACCTATTCGAAAGGGGGATGTGGAACATGACGGTCTTTATCCAATACCTGGTCAACGGCCTGTCCATGGGCAGTGTCTACGCCATCATCGCGTTGGGCTACACCATGGTCTACGGTATTGCCAAGATGCTCAACTTCGCTCACGGCGACGTCATCATGGTCGGTGCCTATGTCTCGTTCTGCGCCACGTCGTATCTCGGCCTCCCGGGCTGGGCATCTGTAATTCTCTCTTGTGTGGTCTGTACCGTTCTCGGTGTTCTCATCGAGGGTCTGGCATACAAGCCGCTGCGTCAGGCGGGCCCGCTGGCCGTTCTGATCACGGCTATCGGCGTGTCTTACTTCCTGCAGAACGCCGCGCAGCTTCTGTGGGGCGCCACGCCCAAGAACTTCACTTCGCTCGTCACCTTCCAGGTGCCGGAGTTCTTGGCCAAATTTAACGTAAGCGCCGT
This sequence comes from uncultured Collinsella sp., assembly GCA_902491915.1. Lineage (GTDB taxonomy): Bacteria > Actinomycetota > Coriobacteriia > Coriobacteriales > Coriobacteriaceae > Collinsella. The sequence goes on along the minus strand of CABUJL010000006.1, from coordinate 19,043 downwards.
CTCGCTCGTCACCATCGTCGCCTGCCTGGTTATCATGGCCGGTCTGATGTTCTTTACAGGTAAGACCAAGATGGGCAAAGCCATGCGCGCCGTGTCCGAGGACAAGGCCGCCGCTCAACTCATGGGCATCAACGTCAACCGCACTATTTCGATGACGTTTGCCATCGGCTCCGCCCTTGCCGCCATCGCCGGTGTGCTCCTGTGCTCCTACTCGCCGGTGCTGCAGCCCACGACGGGTGCCATGCCTGGCATTAAGGCCTTCGACGCCGCCGTCTTCGGTGGGATCGGCTCCATCCCCGGCGCCTTTGTCGGTGGCATTCTCATCGGCATCATCGAGGCGATGGCGCAGGCCTACATTTCCACGAGCCTTGCCAACTCCATCGTCTTTGGTGTTTTGATCATCGTCCTGCTCGTCAAGCCTGCCGGCCTCTTGGGCAAGTACGTCCCCGAGAAGGTGTAGGTGAGCGTTATGAAGTTTCTTAAAGACAAGCAGACGCGTCACGACTTTGTTACGTACGCCATGTGCCTTGTGGCGTTCGCCATCGTGTTCTTTATGCAGTCTAACCACATGATTCCGCGCATGATCGCCGGTCAGCTGGTTCCCATCACGGCCTATATCGTCATGGCCATTTCCCTCAACCTCGTCGTCGGCATCGCGGGCGACTTGTCGCTGGGCCACGCGGGCTTTATGAGCGTCGGTGCCTACACGGGCATCGTCACCGCGGTCGCCCTCGAGAGCGCCGTTCCCTCCGATCCGGTGCGCCTTATCATCAGCATCGTGGTCGGCGCCATCGCCGCTGCCATCTTGGGCTTCTTGATCGGTATCCCGGTCCTGCGCCTGAGCGGCGACTATCTGGCCATCGTGACCCTGGCTTTTGGCGAGATCATCAAAGAGATTGTCACCTGCCTCATTGTGGGCGTCGACTCCCGCGGCCTGCACGTGATCTTTAACATCACGGGCAACTCCACGATTAACGACCTGCACCTGCTCGAGGACGGCACCGCCATCATCAAGGGCGCGCAGGGCGCTTCGGGCGTGTCGACCTATTCGACCTTCCTAGCCGGTGCCATCCTGGTCATGGTTGCGCTCGTGATTGTACTCAACCTGGTTCGCAGCCGTACCGGCCGTGCCATTATGGCCGTGCGCGACAACAAGATCGCTGCCGAGTCCGTGGGCATTTCCGTCACCCAGTACCGCATGATTGCCTTCGTGGTTTCCGCCGCCCTCGCCGGTGCTGCCGGAGCCCTCTTCGGTGGTAACTTCTCGCAGCTCTCCGCCACCAAGTTCGACTTCAACACGTCCATCCTTATCCTGGTGTTCGTGGTCCTGGGCGGTCTGGGCAATATGCGCGGTTCCGTCATCGCTGCAGCGCTGCTTACCGTGCTGCCCGAGCTGCTCCGTCAGTTCTCGGACTACCGCATGCTCATCTACGCCATCGTGCTGATCCTGGTCATGATCTTTACCAACAACCCGCAGCTCAAGGCGTTTTTCGCACGCATTAAGGATCGCTTTGCTTCCAAGAAGGAGGTGGCAGCCGATGCCCAGTAAATTTGAGTTCAACAAGGGCAAGATGGTCCCGTATCCTTCTGGCGCCATCGTTCCCGACCGCGACCTGGGCGAGCGCCCGGCACTCGAGTGCATCCACCTGGGCATTGAGTTCGGTGGTCTTAAGGCAGTCGACGACTTTAGCCTGACTATCGGCAAGACCGAGATCGCCGGCCTGATCGGCCCCAACGGTGCCGGTAAGACCACGGTCTTCAACCTGCTCACCAAGGTGTATCAGCCCACGCACGGCACCATCCTGCTCGACGGCGAGGACACCTCGGGCAAGTCGGTCTATCAGGTCAACCGTATGGGCATCGCCCGTACCTTCCAAAACATTCGCCTGTTCAACACCATGACGGTGGAGGATAACGTCAAGGTCGGCCTGCACAATCAGGAGCGCTACTCCGGCTTTGAGGGCGTGCTGCGCCTGCCGACGTATTGGAAGCACGAGAAGGCCGCCCACGAGCGTGCCATGGAGCTGCTGTCCATCTTTGATATGGAGCATCTGGCAAACGAGCAGGCCGGATCGCTGCCTTACGGCGCCCAGCGTCGTCTGGAGATCGTCCGCGCGCTTGCTACCAACCCCAAGCTGCTGCTGCTCGACGAGCCTGCCGCCGGCATGAACCCGTCCGAGACCGCGGAGCTCATGGAGAACATCGTCAAGATTCGCGACACCTTCGGCATCGCCATCATGCTTATCGAGCACGATATGTCGCTCGTTATGAATATCTGCGAGGGCATCTGCGTGCTCAACTTTGGTAAGGTCATCGCCAAGGGCACGGCAGAGGAGATCCAGAACAACGACGCCGTTATCGAGGCGTATCTGGGCAAGCAGGATAAGGGGGAGAACTAAATGGCAGAGCCGATGCTTTCCGTCTACAACATCAACGTCTGGTACGGCGCTATCCACGCCATCAAGGACATCTCCTTTAACGTCAACGAGGGCGAGATCGTGGCCCTGATCGGCGCCAACGGCGCCGGTAAGTCCACGACGCTTAAGACTGTCTCGGGCTTGCTGCGTTCCAAGACCGGTTCCATCAAGTTTATGGGCGAGGACATTACCCATACGCCTGCCGACAAGCTGGTGGGCAAGGGCCTGGCTCAGGTCCCTGAGGGCCGTCGCGCCTTTTTGCAAATGACGGTCGAGGAGAACCTGGAGATGGGCGCCTATACACAGCCCAAGTCCACGGTGGCTCCGGGCCTGGAGCGCGTCTACGAGCAGTTCCCGCGCCTGAAGGAGCGCCGTCGCCAGGTCGCCGGCACCCTTTCGGGCGGCGAGCAGCAGATGCTCGTTATGGGCCGCGCCCTTATGAGCAACCCCAAGCTGCTCATGCTCGACGAGCCTTCCATGGGCCTGGCGCCGATTCTGATTGAGCAGATCTTCCAAATTGTCGAGGATCTGCACAAGGCCGGTACCACGGTGCTTCTGGTCGAGCAAAACGCACAGATGGCTCTTTCCATCGCCACACGCGGTTACGTGCTCGAGACCGGCAAAATCACCATGACCGGCACGGGCCAAGAGCTGCTGCACGACGACAACGTGCGTAAGGCATATCTCGGAGGCTAACCCATCCAACAAAAGGGGCGCTGACCAACCCGGTCAGCGCCCCTTTTTAAGTTGCGGTGAAATAGGGACTAATTGGGGGTTCCAGACGCCAAAACAGTCCCTATTCCACCGCAACTTCATTGGGGCGTGCGACGATGACCGTCCCAAATTAGCACCCCTGCACCAAGCCAAGGCCCCGTTCCGGAATGTGCCGGAACGGGGCCTTGGCGGTTGGGGTCTACTGGGTTTTGTTCGCTAGTCTACCTTTTGTCCGCATGTGGGGCAGAACTGGGCTTCGGGTACGAGCGGGGTCCCGCAGTGACGGCAGAAGCGGGCAGGCTCGCTTGGAGCTGCCGGCATTGTCGGTGCCGCGGGTGCCACGGCGTTCTGCTGGGCGTGCTTCTGACGACGACGCTGCTTACGCTGAGGTTTAGGCGCTGCGGCTACTGCACCGTTCGCGGCCTTCGCGCGCTTCTTGCGGATGCAAAGAATAACGATCGCGCCACCGATGATGAGGACGATCGCCACGCCACCGCCAATAACAAACGGCAGGTGAGTCTGGACAAAGTAGAGAATATCCTCAGGCAGCGAATGGGGAATATTGGACTTGTAGATGTTTACGTGAAGCGTTGATGAGTCTTCATCGTAATAATCAGTCCAAATCTCGCGATCGCCATTCATGAAAGTAGGGCCGCACCAATGAGAATCAAACTCGCTCTTGGCCCCGGTTTTTGCATCGACTAGGCATGCCGAAGACTTGTCATCGTCTGAGTACGTCCCGAGCATGATTCCGCCATCATGCGAGATGTCGCCGAGATATCCATCGCCGAAGGGAAAAGCAATTGAGCTGATGATCTTGTCACTTTTCAGGTCATAAATACTAAGATTCGCATCCTCTTCATTGAGATAGTAATCCCCGTCATCCTCTTCAAAAAGATCGTTCGATCCCTTCTTTGTGTAGAGGGCATAAAACTCCGCCGAAGGGTATGAATAAGGCCATTCAGGAGCGTGGTCGTCATCGTTAAATAGAACGCTCATGTTTCCGTCGCGGTCTGCTTTTATTAGTGTGGTGTCGCTCTGAAGATAAATATCGTCGGAGTTCGAGCTGGTGACAATGTAGTCGATGTCCGAAGACCTATCGTCTTTCTTCACGTTAACTGTTTTCAATTCCGTTGACCCTGTATCGCAATTGAAAACCCTAAGAGAAACAATGCCTTTCTCAGTATCGTATGGCCAGAAATAGAGACGGCTCATATCGTTTGAGTAGTAGCAAGAAGAGTCATCTTTATCCGATTGATATGTTTGAATTAACTCGTCAGACTTAAGGTCATAAATCTCGATTTTTTTAAGCTCAGATTCATTGTCATAGTGTTCCACGGCTGCCCTATTGCCGTCGTAAGAGACGGTTGTACTGGTGTAGGCATATTTGGCCGAAGTGATGGGATGGGCTGTTTGGGAATGATTTTCTGGAGAGAATACGACCAAATTATTGCCGTCTTGCCAGTAGAGCTGATTGCTGGATGTGGGGCATGCTGATCCAAGGCTTTTGTCCGGGATGGCAACTGGGCTTGCACTGCCGTCTTTAAAATTGATGAGGGTTATGCTCTTTAAGTTGTAACCGTCATCCTCATCGTAATCGTAATCGTATAAATAGCCGAACTTTGAATCGTCGCTTGTGCTGACATACGAGTTATCGCTGCTGACCTTAAAGCTATACGACTTTTCGAGCTCAGGCGTCGGTACGCTGCCTCCGGCTAATGCTGCAGGAGGGGCTGCGAGCGGAGACAAGGCTGCGATCAGGCCGATGGCGACTGCCGCGATCCTTCCGCTCTTTTGGATGCTCTTAAACATGGCAATCCTTTCCTCTGGATTCGAATGACGATACTGCCATGGTTAATCGGGATTCGAAAATCTTGTTGCGCAACATTCACCATCGGCAACATTTTTCGGTCAGCCGTAATGATCCGTTTTCCTCCGTCCCCGAGGGATCATTTGAGTTGCGGTGAAATAGGGACTGAATACGGGCTCCAGAGGCCAAAACAGTCCCTATTCCACCGCAACTTCATGGGGATGTGTGACAATGCCCGTCGGAAAACATCTGCTGTCTTTGGGGGCCTATCTATGCTGTACGAGTTTTGTGCCGAGAACTTTGAGCGAGTGCCGGCGGCCATCGAGGCCGGTGCGGGGCGCATTGAGCTGTGTGACAACCTCGCCGTCGGTGGCACCACGCCTTCCGCCGGCGTTATTAGCGCTACAGTCAGCTATGCTCACGAGCATGACGCGCGAGTGATGTGCATGATCCGTCCGCGTGGTGGCGACTTTCATTACAACCAGGACGAGCTACGCATGATGGAGATGGACCTGGGCCTTGCTGTGAGCGCCGGCGTTGACGGCCTGGTCTTTGGCTGCTGCAAGCCCTGTGCCGGCGGCTGGGCGCTCGACGAACTCACCCTCGGCGCCCTCGTTATGGCTACGGGCTGCGCGACCGAGGAGTGCAAGCGCGAGTCCCTTGACATCACCTTCCACATGGCATTTGACCAGCTCTCGCCCGAGGCTCAGCTCGATGCGATTGATACACTTGCCGACTGCGGCGTTACGCGCATCCTCACGCATGGCGGTGCGGCCGGTACGTCGATCGAGGACAATTTCGATCACCTGGCTCGTTTAATCGAGTATGCGGGCGATCGTTTGACCATCCTTCCCGGCGGCGGCATCACTACGGCAAATCGCGACGCGGTCGCGGCGGCGCTCGGCGTCTCCGAGCTCCATGGCACCAAGATCGTGCCGCTGGAGGTATAACCCGTGGCGCTGGTATTTGACGTTCAGCAGGCGAGCGGCAAGCCCGACGATAATCGTCGCCCTGGCACCGCGTGCCCCTTTTGCGACACGGAGGGGCTCGCCAACATCATCCAGCGCGATGGTGACTGCATCTGGCTCGAGAATAAGTTCAAGACCTTGCGGGCGACCCGTCAGACCGTATTGATCGAGTCGGCCAATCACGACGCCGACCTGGTGACCTATGAACCAGATGAGCTGCATCATGTGATGAGGTTTGCCCTGGGCTGTTGGCAGCAGATGATTGATTCCCAACAGTACTACAGTGTGCTCATGTACAAGAACAAAGGCCCGCTTTCGGGCGGCAGCCTCGTCCACCCACACATGCAGATTGTGGGTTTGGAGCAGGAAGACGGCTATGCTTCGCTGACTTCCGCCAATTTCGAAGGCATCAATGTCTGGCAGCAGGGGAGAATCTCGGTCAATATCTCAACCGAGCCGATCATGGGATTCTTTGAGGTCAACGTCTCGGCTCCACAGGGAATCGCCGCCAGCGACGACGCCCGCGACCAAGCCGAAGCGGACCTGTTTGCCGATGCGATTCAGGTGGCCCTGCGCTATATCCTGCACGAGCACCATGGCGGTCGCGCGGAGTCGTACAACTTGTTCTTCTACCACATGGACGGCCGGACCATTGCCAAGGCGCTGCCACGTTGGGTGGTATCACCCTACTTTGTTGGCTATCGACTGGCCCAGGTCAATGCCGAGACCACGCTCGATATCGATGCTGAGCGCCTACGCGCGCATCTGGAAACGCTCGTATAGCAAGGCTAACGCCCGCGCAATGCGGACAGTCTAGCGTGCCATCGCGTCGCGGCCGGCCTTGACCCGCTTGCGCTGTTTGGCGCGCTCCTCGCCGGTTAGGCGCTCAAAGAGATGCCCGATAATCGAGGCCAACACCTGTTGAAACAGCGTGCCGCACATGACGGGGAACACGACCTCGCCGGGAAAGTACTGTGTGGCGATGACGGCGCCCGAAGAGATGTTACGCATGCCGCAGGTAAAGCACATGGTGGTCGTCTCGCTATACGGCAGATGCAGGGCACGTGCGACCAGGATGCCGATGATAAAGCCACTGATGGCGAACGAAAGGATAAAGAGGGCGACTTCCAGGCGCACCGCGTTCATGTGCAGCACGTACTCGCTCATGGCGGTGGAGTTGGAAGCGATGACGCCCATCATCATGAACTTGCAGGCGGGCGAAAGCGCGGGGGAGAGTTTCTCATGACCCCAGCCGCGCGTGAGCTCGTTGATCACGATACCGAGCACGGCGGGTATGGCGATCATAAAGGCCATATTCTGCATCATGCTCGGCACGTCGATCGAGACGGTGGCGCCCAGCAGGAGCTTGAGCGTAAGAGGAATCGTCACAGGTGAGATGACCGAGGACGTCAGGATGATGGTGAGCGCGAGCGGGCCGTTGCCGCCGAACATGCTAATCCACATAAAGGCAGTGACTGCCACAGGTACGCTGTACTCGAGCACGATGCCGCAGACAAGGTTGGGGTTGGAACCAAAGAATAACGATCCCATGGCATAGGCTGCGATAGGGATAAGCACCGCCGAGACGAGCAACGCCAAGACCAGGTGCAGCGGACGGCGGAATACCTCGGCTACCTGGTGGAAGGTGTTGCTGAGCGCGCCTTGGAACGTCATAAAGGCGAAGAGAGCGGGAACGATGGGCTTAAGTACGCCGATCTGCCGGGGAAAGAGCACGCCGAGCGCCACGCAAATCGGAACGATGACCTGCATGTGCCCCGCGAGAAACTTGCCCAGTCCAACCCATTGCTTCATATACTCTTGTGACTCCCTTTGCTCGTGAATCCGTTTTGAATGGATATGCTAGACGCTCGCATGCGTCCGTGCGTCAGAAACGCTCGAATATTTCGAGGGTATTACCGGCATCGTTTACCGAAACCGCGGCGTGCTGCGGCGATTTGCGTCCGCGCTGCACGGTATAATAAATCCGTTCAACAGATCTGCCTGCCGAAGCGGGCATACACAGAGGACTCATCGCTATGAACCGTGAGAGGTATCGCGGCGACCTGCCCCTATCGGGGGTGGGCGCCTATGTCATCGCTTAAGACGACGCATCGTTGGGCGGTCGCTCAGCAAAACCCCGGGCTCGAAAAGGAGCTTTCGGCTGGCCTGGGCATACCCGGGCTGGTGGCGCGCATTATGGTTGCGCACGGCATTACATCCATCGAGGAAGGCCAGCTGTTTTTGACGCCTTCGCTCGATCGCGACTGGGCCGACCCGCTCATTATCCCGGGCATGTCGGTCGTTGCCGACCGTGTCGAGCGTGCTATTCGCAACCACGAGCGCATCGCGGTCTTTGGCGATTTTGACGTTGACGGTATTACGTCGACCTGCCTGTTGACCGAGGCGCTGCGCACGTTTGGCGCCAACGTCACGCCGTTTATTCCGCATCGCTTTGACGAGGGCTACGGTCTTTCGCGAGCGGCGCTCGACCGCGTTAACGAGCTCGCTCGCCCCCAGCTGATCGTGACCGTCGATAACGGCATTGCCGCCAAGGAAGAGGTCTCCTATCTGGAGAGCCTGGGGATCGATTTGGTGGTCACGGACCATCACGAGCCGTCCGACCAGGTGCCGCAGGGCGTGCCCCTGACCGACCCTAAGCTCGAGGACGAGGGTCCCTCGCGCGAGCTTGCCGGTGCCGGCGTGGCGCTCAAGCTGGTGCAAGTCCTGGGCGAGCGTTTGGGCAAGCCGTCGTATTGGCGTTCGCTGATCGAGGTCGCGGCGCTGGGCACCGTGTCCGACATGATGCCGCTGACGCCCGAGAACCGCGCACTGGTCGCCGAGGGCATCCAGCAGATGCGCGTGACGGCCCGTCCCGGCTATATCGCGCTTGCCGCACTTGCCAAGGCCGACCTTTCTACCATTACGGCCGATGGCCTGTCGTTTTCGCTCATTCCCCGCTTGAACGCCGCCGGCCGCATGGCCGATCCCAAGCTGGCACTCGACCTGCTGCTTGCCCGCGATCCTATCGAGGCAAGCGCTCTGGCGGCCGAGCTCGAGGAGATCAACCGTCAGCGCCGCGAGATCGAGGCCGAGCTCACACGCGATGCCATGGCAAAGGTCGAGGAGACCTATGATGGCGGTCGTGCAATCGTCGTGGGTGGCGAGGGCTGGCACGAGGGCGTCAAGGGTATCGTGGCGAGCCGCCTGACCAACCGTTATCACGTGCCGGCGCTGCTGTTCTCGATCGAAGACGGTATCGCGCGCGGTTCGGGTCGCTCGGTGGGCAAAGTCAACCTGTTCGACGCCGTCGAGCGCTGCTCCGATCTGCTGATTCGTCGCGGCGGGCATGCGGGTGCGGTGGGCGTGACCATCGAGGCATCCAAGCTCGACGAGTTCCGTCGTCGTCTTTCCGCCGTGCTGTCCGAGCTTCCCGCCGAGGACTTTGAGGACACCGACGAGGTTGCCGCCACCGTTGACCTCTCCGAGCTGAATATTGAGACCATCGAGCAGATCTCCCGTCTTGAGCCGTTTGGCCAGGGCAACAAGGTGCCGCTGTTGGCGGCCGAGGGCGTGACAATGTGCGACCGAGCCGTGGTTGGCAAAACCGGCGAGCACATGCGCTTCGTGGCGACCGATGGCGCCGCGAGTGTGCCGGCCATTATGTTCCGCGTGCCGCAGATCGATAAGCTCATCAATTGCGATAGCGCCGTCGATTTGGTGTTCGAGGCCGTGGCCGAGCATTGGCAAGGTCGCGTAAAGCCAAAGCTCATGATCAAGGATGTCTTGGTCCGCGATACCACGGCGCCTAGCGTTGACGACCCGGCATGTGAGCTTCGCCGCGGCGTGGAGCCTGCGGACGCCGGTCTTCGTCTGGAGTCCCGAAAGCGCCAAACGCTCGCCCAGCTTTCCTATACCGAGCTGACGCGCTCGCTTATCCATAGCTTTATCGGCTCGAACCAGCCGTACCGCGCGCAGGTCGAGGCGCTCGATGCCCTGGCCGATCACCAAAGTGTTCTGGCTGTTATGGGAACGGGGCGCGGCAAGTCTCTTATCTTCCATGTACATGCCGCGCGCGAGGCGGTCCTTCGCGGGCGTGCGAGCATCTTTGTCTATCCGCTGCGCGCGCTCGTTGCCGACCAGGCCTATCACCTCTCGTCGACGATGGCCGCGCTCGGCATTGGCGTAGGCGTGCTGACCGGCGAGACCGTGGAGGCGGCGCGCGATGACGTGTTTGCCGGCTTGGCTTCGGGCCGCACCGGCATCGTGCTCACGACGCCCGAGTTCCTGTCCATTCACCGCGACCGCTTTGCGCGTTCGGGCCGCATCGGTTTTGTCGTTATCGATGAGGCGCATCATGCCGGTCTTGCCAAGGGCGGCGACCGCAGCGCCTATCTTGACATGCCCGATATCCTCAGGGCCCTGGGCGACCCGGTCGTTCTGGCCGCGACTGCCACCGCAACGGCTCCGGTTGTGGCCGAGCTCGCCCGCGTGCTACCGATTACCCGCACGGTGGTCGACGAGACGGTGCGCGAGAACTTGCAGCTCGAGGATGACCGAGACCTTGCAAGCCGCGAGAACCGCCTGGTGTCAATCGTGGCGACGGGGGAGAAGACCGTCATCTACGTCAACTCGCGCGACCAGTCCGTGGCGCTTGCTAAGACGCTGCGCAAGCGGGTACCCGATTGCGCGACTCGCATCGCGTTCTATAACGCGGGGCTTGCGCGCTCCGATCGTCGCCGTGTCGAGGAAGCGTTTCGTGATGGAAGCCTCAGCTGCATCGTTTCGACCTCGGCCTTCGGTGAGGGCGTGAACCTGCCCGATATCCGTCATGTCGTGCTCTACCACATGCCGTTTGGCAGCATTGAGTTCAACCAGATGAGCGGACGCGCCGGTCGCGATGGACAACCCGCCGTGATTCACCTGCTCTATTCGTCGCGTGACGCCCGCATTAACGAGCGCCTGCTCGACTGCTACGCGCCCGAGCGCGACGAGCTCGTCACACTCTATCGAGCGTTGCAGACTATGTGGCGCTCCAACCGCGGCAAGACCGGAGACGATTCGTTTAGTGCGAGCGATATCGACATCGCGCAGATGTGTCTTGCTATCGATGCTCGCACGCCGGTCGACGAGCGCTCGGTGGAAAGCGGCCTGGGGATCTTCGAAGAGCTTGGTTTCTGTCGCGTTTCGGGGTTTGACGACACCCGTCGCATCGCGATGGCCGAAAACCCCGGCCGTGTGCAATTGAGCAGGTCAATCCGCTATTTGGAGGGTCTGCGCTCGCGCATGGAGTTCTCGGCTTTCCGGAGCTGGGCGCTCGATTCGTGCGCTTCTGATATGCTAGCCAAAGTTAACCGCCCGATCGTACCGCGGGCCTAGGGGAAGGGGACCTCGATGGATGCCGCAGCCCGTACCGCCCATGATTCCACCCTCCAACCGTTCTCGGAGATGGAGCACTATAAGCATGCCGATGAGCTGCCGCCCGAGATTATGGCGGACAGCTACGACAAGCTGGAGCGCCTGTGCCTCAAATATATGAATGAGGACGACTTCTCTAAGGTGGAGCAGGCCTATTGCTTTGCTGCCGAGAAGCACTGCAACCAAAAGCGGCGCTCGGGTGAGATGTACATCAACCATCCCGTCGAGGTGGCTATCATTCTGGCCGACCTCAAGATGGACTGCGATGTGGTGTGCGCCGCGCTGCTGCACGATACCGTCGAGGATACCGAGACCTCGCTCGCCGATGTTTCCGGTCTGTTTGGCGATACGGTGGCCGAGCTTGTCGATGGCGTGACCAAGCTCACCAACATCGAAGTCGATAGCATGGACGAGAAGCAGGCGCTTACGCTGCGCAAGATGTTCCTCGCCATGTCCAAGGACATCCGCGTCATTATCGTTAAGCTTGCCGACCGTCTGCACAACATGCGCACCCTTGCAGCTCTGCGCGAGGACCGTCGCCTGTTTAAGGCCCGCGAGACCATGGACGTGTATGCGCCCCTGGCCGACCGTCTGGGCATGAGCTCTATTAAGTGGGAGCTCGAGGACCTGTCCTTCTTCTACCTGGAGCCCGATGCCTACCAGCGCATTGCGCGCATGGTGGCTGAGTCGCGCGAGGTTCGCGAGCGCTATCTGGCCGAGACCATCAAGACGCTCACCGACGAGCTCAACCGCATTGGCCTGGAGGGCTTCCAGATTAATGGCCGCTCCAAGCACTATTGGTCCATCTACCAAAAGATGAAGCGCAAGGGCAAGGAATTCTCCGAGATCTACGACCTGGTGGCGCTGCGCGTCATCACCCATTCGGTGCGCGATTGCTACTCCACGCTCGGCGCGGTGCATACGCTGTGGCACCCCATGCCCGGTCGCTTTAAAGACTATATCGCCATGCCCAAGGTCAATAACTACCAGTCGCTCCACACGACGGTTATCGGTCCCACGGCTCGTCCGCTCGAGATTCAGATTCGAACCTATGAGATGCATGAGCAGGCCGAGTACGGCATTGCCGCCCACTGGCTCTATAAGAAGTCGGGCGGATCGTCTGCGTCTAAGACCAATGATGCCCAGCGTCTGGACGACCAGATTAACTGGCTCAAACATTCGCTCGATTGGGCTGCGTCTGATGAGATCACCGACGCCAAGGAATACCTGCATTCGCTGAAGGTCGACCTCTTCGATCAGGAGATTTTCGTCTTTACGCCCAAGGGCGAGGTCATGGCGCTTCGTGCCGGCTCCACGCCGCTCGACTTTGCCTACGCCGTTCACACCGAGGTGGGAAACCACTGCGTCGGCGCTAAGATCAACGGTGCGGTGGCCCCGCTCACGCACGAGATCAAGACGGGCGACCGCGTTGAAATCCTGACCAACAAGAGTTCCAAGCCGTCGCGCGATTGGCTCAAGATCGTTAAGACGCCTTCCGCCAAGTCAAAGATCCGCCGCTATTTTGCCGCCGCGACCAAGGACGACGACGCTGCCGCCGGTCGCGATATACTGGCCAAGGACCTGCGTAAGCGTGGCTATGGCATTTCTACGCCGCGTTCGACGCGCGCGCTCAACGCCGTGGCGGAGCAGTTTAACTACAAGCAGCTCGAGGACTTGTTTGCCGCCGTCGGCGCCGGCAAGGTTGCCCCGCGCGCTGTGGGTAACAAGGTCGAGCAAATCTTGGACCCCAAGCCCGAGGAACAGCTCACCAAGGCCGAGGCTATCGCCGAGGTCGTGAAGCAGCCCGCTCGCGGCTCCAACCGCAAGCCGCAAAAGCGCGGCAAGAGCGCCAGTAACGGCATTATCGTCAAGGGCGAGAGCAACAGCGGCCTGCTGGTCCGTCTGGCTCATTGCTGCAACCCCGTGACGGGTGACGACATCGTCGGCTTCATCACGCGCGGTCGTGGCGTTTCGGTGCATCGCGCCAACATCCCGAGCGCATGATCGATGTGGAGTGGGACGGCGCTGCCGACACCCTCTTCCAGGTCGAGATCGTGGTCGAGTGCCTGGACCGCATGGGCCTGCTCAAGGATGTCACCATTGCCATTGGCGATGCGGGCGGCAATATCCTTTCTGCCGCCACGTCGACCAACCGCGAGGGTATTGCAACCCTGCGCTTTATGGTCGAGATCTCGGACGCGAGCGGTCTGGATCCGCTGCTGGCTTCCATCAGCAGTGTCGATTCGGTCTACGACGCTCGCCGTCTTATGCCCGGCGAAGGCGGAGCTCAGCTCAAGCGTCGTGTGTAGGTGCGAGAGCCTCTCAGCATCATAGATATTGGTTACGTTCGAGGCATCGTTTGGTGCCTCGAACGTATTTTAGAAGGAGGGTATGCGCATGGGCGATATGACTTTGGACCTGACACCCCGAGGTTCGGCTTCGATTGAGGCGCTCGTCAACGGCCCCATTCAGACCAACAGTTACGCCGTGATTTCGAATGACGAGTGCTTAATCGTCGATCCGGCGTGGGAGGGCGAGCGTCTTGTGGAGCATATCCGCACCGCGCATCCCGAGGTTCGCGTACTCGGCTCTGTCTGCACGCACGGTCATGCCGACCATGTTGGCGGGGTTGCCGGGGTTCGAGCTGTCGTTGGCGACGGCGCGCTATATGAGTTGTGCGCTAAGGACGTGACGGTACCTCGCGCAAATATCGAGGAGCAGCGCACCATGTGGGGTATCGAGACGCCCGATCCGGGTGAGCCGACGCGGCTGCTTGCCGAGGGCGATACGATTGAATTGGGCGATATCTGCCTGCAGGTGATCGAGACGCCGGGACATACGCCGGGCGGCATCGTCCTGTTCGCCGCGACCGAGCAGGGGAACATCGCCTTTGTGGGCGACACGCTTTTCCCGGGCAGCCACGGTCGTACCGATCTTTCCGGCGGTGACGAGGCGGCGATTATGCGCTCGCTCTCCAAACTTGCCAAGACGCTTCCGCCCGATACCGTTTGCTTGACGGGCCATGGCGATTCGACCACGATGGCGCGCGAACTTATGCAGAATCCGTTTATGCAGATGTAGGCTCGAAGCCGTCTTTCGAACCACGAAGACCGCTCAATCGTCAAGCTATTTTCCCCAGTGGGTCGATTCTGTGGGGCAAACGGTCAAAATTTGTCCAATCGGATGGTATTCGTGAACAAACGAACGTTTATGCTCGGGTATGTCGTGGTAAAATCTCAGGCGTTATCGGAGCAACCTTACAGGAGGTTTCTTTTATGCTCGTCAACGCAGCAGACATGCTCAAGAAGGCCGAGGCCGGCAAGTACGCTCTCGGTGCCTTCAACACCAACAACCTCGAGTGGACCCTGGCTATTCTCCAGGCCGCCGAGGAGGCCAAGTCTCCGCTGATCCTTCAGTGCACCGCTGGTGCCGCTAAGTGGATGGGCGGTTTCAAGGTCTGCGCCGACATGGTCAAGGCTGCCGTCGAGGCAACGGGCGTTACCGTCCCCGTCGCCCTTCACCTCGATCACGGTTCTTACGAGGACTGCTTCAAGTGCATCGAGGCCGGCTTCACGTCCATCATGTATGACGGCTCTCACGAGGAGACCTTCCAGCTTAACCTCGACCGCACCAAGGAGCTCGTTGAGCTCGCCCACTCCAAGGGCATGTCCATCGAGGCCGAGGTCGGCGGCATCGGCGGCACCGAGGACGGCGTGACCTCCAGCGGCGAGCTCGCTGATCCTGCTGAGTGCAAGCAGATCGCTGACCTGGGCGTCGACTTCCTCGCCTGCGGTATCGGCAACATCCACGGCGTGTATCCCGCCGACTGGGCTGGCCTTTCCTTCGAGCGTCTGGGCGAGATCAAGGCTCAGACCGGCGACCTGCCCCTCGTTCTGCACGGTGGCACCGGCATCCCCGAGGATCAGATCAAGAAGGCCATCTCCCTGGGTATCTCCAAGATCAACGTCAACACCGACCTGCAGCTCGTCTTCGCCAAGGGCGTTCGCGAGTACATCGAGGCTGGCAAGGATCAGCAGGGCAAGGGCTTTGACCCCCGCAAGCTCCTCAAGCCTGGTCGCGACAACATCGTTGCCCGCACCAAGGATCTCATGGAGGAGTTTGGCTCCGTCAACAAGGCGTAAGCGTCGCTAAACTTCCCACCGGAAGCCCCGTCTCCCTACGCTGTTTCCTTTGCGCTCACCTGGCTTCGCCAGAAGTCGCGCCAAGGAAACAGTTCCGGGAGACGGGGCTTCCTTCGTTTAACGCCGCAGGGTTACGAGTCTGAATTAAGGTGGCTACTGGCTTCGCTAGAAGTCGCGCGACGGAATCAGCTCCGGGGAAACGGGGCCTCCTTTGTTAACTCGCTACAGGGTTACTGGGCTGAATTCATTTTTAGAGGTACCGTTTATCGGTGTCGAGGGTTCCTTTATTGGGGCTTTCTTTTTTATCTCGCTACAATGGGCTTCAAGAGTTCTAATGACTTGGAGTTTGGTATGGCTGTTATTAATGTGCTGCCTTCGGATGGGAAGGTTATTGACGAGGGTCCTGTTGGTTGCTCTGTTGATGTTTGCAATGATGACTTCCGTTTTCTAGATGTTGGCTTGCCACCCGAGATTCTGCGTTTAAAGGACGCGGGGTATCTTTCGCAGGCTATTGAGGCTTGCGGCCGCCTACTTGCCCAAGATCCCGATCCCTCGCTTGCTGCCTGCGTTCGTGCCGAGCGGTATCGCATGCTTGAGACGCCGCTTCATTTTTCGGTGTCGCGCGATCGAGCTATTGCGATGATTCGCGAGGAGTGGCCTGAGTTTACCGAGGAGCAGTTTGACGATCTGATTGACCGTAAGCGTATTGACTGGCGCTTTATCGATGGCGAGCTGTTCGTTCTCGACAACTTCCTCGATTCGCTTCGCGTATATCCCAAAGAGGTCCCCGGCATGCGTCCCGATTCTACGGACGGAATAGCACTGCGCGACGAGATGCTCAAGGAGATGGAGTCACAAAACGGATTGGCTCGCGTCATTACGCTTAAAGCGTCCGTGTCTGTCCCCGGCGCTCTGGAGGGGGAGACCGTTTGCGCTTGGCTTCCCGTCGCGGCTGCCTGCCGTCAGCAGTCTCGGGTCGAGATTCTCGACATGACGCCGGAGGGTGCTGTTGCTCCCGCGAACGCTTCGGCGCGTACCGCCTCGTGGTCTTCTTCGAGTGAGCGCTCATTCTCGGTGACTTATCGTTATCACATCGATGCTGCTTATTGTGATGTCTACGGTGGCACACTTCCGGTTCATCCGCGTATGGACGCGCCTCTGCCCGAGGATATTTCCGAGGACCGTCCGCACATTGCATTCACGCCGTATCTGCAGCAGCTGACGGCCGGTGTTGTTGACGGACTCGAGGATCCGCTCGATCGCGCTCGTGCTATCTATGATTACCTGACACAGCATATCGACTATCGCTACCAGCCACCGTACCTGCTTTTGGGATCTATTGCCGACGACTGTGCGCATTCGCTCCGCGGCGATTGCGGCGTTATGGCGCTCACTTTTATCACCATGTGCCGCATCGCGGGGGTGCCTGCTCGTTGGCAGAGCGGCCTATATGTTGCGCCCGATTCGGTGGGACCGCACGACTGGGCCGAGTTCTACACACCCCAGACCGGTTGGCTTAACGCCGACGTATCGTTTGGTTCCTCGGCACGCAGGATGGGGGAGGAGTGGCGCCGTCGTCACTACTTTGGCAATCTCGATCCGTGGCGTATGGTGGCCAACGATCGATTCCAGGCTGAGTTTGTGCCTGCTTTCGATGGCATGCGCGAGGACCCCTATGACAACCAGATGGGCGAGGCCTCGGTTGACGGACGTGGATGTCGTAAGCGGGAGATGTTGCGCAAGGTTGAGCTTATCGAAATGCTCGAAGTACCATTTTCGGACTAATCAACAGAAAGCTGTGATAAACTAACTCACGCATTACGTGCCCGAGTGGCGGAATTGGCAGACGCAGTGGACTCAAAATCCACCGTTGGCAACAACGTGCGAGTTCGAGTCTCGCCTCGGGCACCATACATGCAAGTGGGCGTTCAAGGGGGTCAAGGCCCCCTTTTTCGTGCCGAACTCGCGTGAGCGCGCGGAGCGTTAAGTAAACAGGCCTGTGGCCTGTTTGTAGCGGAGCGTGGTGAGGGCGCCATGCGCCCGAAGCCCGGGGCTTCGCGAAGCGAAGGCCCTTCGAGTCTCGCCTCGGGCACCATACATGCACCTGCGCTTTGAGGGGGTTGTGGCCCCCTTTTTCGTGTACGTAATGTGATAATGCGCTGTACGTGTTATTATTCGCAAGGCATTGTTCCCACAATGCCCTAAAGAGGAACCCGAGGGCTCCCACCTTTTGGCGCCAATGAGCAGCTGACTGGTCATACAACTTAGATTCCCTTCCTCAAATCGAGGAAGTCTATGTGTATGACCTGGTTGCTGAGAAGCGCCGGGTTATTTTTTTATGAATGGAGGTAGGGAAAATAGCTAAGTCTGATGACACCCGCATCAACGACGAGATTACTGCATCTTCGTGCCGTTTGATTGGCGTCGATGGCTCTCAGCTCGGCCTGTTCGCCATCCGCGATGCCCAGCGCGTCGCCGACGATCAGGGTCTCGACCTGGTCGAGATCGCTCCCAACGCGGAGCCGCCGGTCTGCAAGGTCATGGACTACGGTAAGTTCAAGTACCAGCAGGCCATGAAGGCCAAGGCTGCTCGTAAGAACCAGTCCAAGGTCGAGGTCAAGGAAATGAAGTTCCGACCCAAGATCGACGTTGGCGACTACGAGACCAAGAAGGGCCACGTTCTGCGTTTCCTCAAGAAGGGCGCACGCGTTAAGATCACCATCATGTTCCGCGGCCGTGAGATGGCTCACCCGGAGCAGGGCCTTAACGTTCTCGAGCGTCTCGCCGAGGATCTCAAGCCTTACGCTACGGTCGAGTCCAAGCCTAAGATGGAAGGCCGTAACATGCTTATGCTGCTCGCCCCGATTAAGGGCGCCTTCGATGAGGATAAAGCGGCAAGCGATACCAAGTAACTAGTGTTCTGTAACCGATTAAGGAGTATTTCATGCCTAAGATGAAGTCCCACAGCGGCACCAAGAAGCGTTTCCGCAAGACTGGTACCGGCAAGCTTATGCGCGCCAAGGCTTTCAAGAGCCACATCCTGAGCAAGAAGTCCACCAAGCGTAAGCGTGGCTTCCGTCAGGAGACCGAGATCGCCGCTGCCGACCGCAAGGTCATCAAGTCGCGTCTCGCCTAAGTTCGCGTTCCCGTTTTTCGTTTTACCGTCTAGGAGTTGATAGAACATGGCACGTATTAAGCGCGCTGTTGCCGCCAAGAAGAAGCGCCGTACCGTTATGCACCGTGCGAAGGGTTACTACGGTGCCGCTTCGCGTACTTACAAGCATGCTAAAGAGCAGGTCCAGCACTCCCTGCAGTATCAGTATCGTGATCGCCGCAACAAGAAGCGCGAGATCCGTTCTCTTTGGATCACTCGTATCAACGCTGCTGCTCGCCTGAACGACATCTCTTACTCTCAGTTCATGCACGGCCTGAAGGTTGCCGGCATCGAGCTCGACCGCAAGGTCCTGGCTCAAATGGCTTACGAGGACATCGAGTCCTTCAACGAGCTGGCTACCATCGCCAAGAAGGCTCTCGAGGCCTAATAGATTCTCTTGAATCGCTAGGGGAGTGTCGCGTT
>CABUJL010000005.1 GCA_902491915.1 uncultured Collinsella sp. | reverse complement strand
GTGTAGCAGATTTACTGCATCGCAATACGTCGCATGACTATACTTCGAAGTTGCGGTGGAATAGTTCCCGTCTGAAGCATCTAAAGCCGTATTTAGGAACTATTTCACCGCAACTTATGAGGAGCTAGTTACCTTTGTGGAAGAGGTTTTTGATAACGGAGGGGATGCTCTTGGCGCCCTTGGTCGTTACGTCGATAAAGTCGGGCGAACGCACGAGTCTATCCTCGTCCACGTACTTGCGCACAGCGCGCAGCGTCTCTTTGTCGTCGCGCGTCGAAAACGTAAAGTGACCGTTGTCCTTGGTGAAGATGGCAAAACGCGTAATCTTCTTGGTGCCGCGCAAGACCTCGGCGGCAATATAGTCGACCTCGTCCCACGGGATTTGAATATAATCCTCGGGATTGCGCTCGTTATAGTACTCAAACGCCTTATTGCCCACCATCACGTTACCGTGGCTGGTAAGCCCCATCAGGCAGGTTGCCGGCGTTGCCAGATCGACCGTGCTGTTCTGAGATTGCGCCATACGCGCCTCGCCCTCCAATAAAAACAATCGGACCGCATCCAGTGTACCCACCGGGTGCGGTCCGTTTCAATGGCTCAAAAGCCCTTGCCTAGCAATTCTCGGTCTTAAGCCGAAGCGTGCTTACATGAAGCCGCAGAAGCGACCGATGATGCCGACGGCGAAGAGAGCCAGGATGATGACGATCGGGCTGACCTTCTTCTTGAGGAGCTTGCAGACCAGCAGGGTCAGGCACACGGCGGCAAGGCCGGGGATGAGCTGATCGAGGTTGGCCTGAAGCGTGGTGACCTTCATCTGATCAAGGGCGGTAGCACCGACGGAGTTGTACATCGTCAGCGCTTCCTTGATACCCTCGGAACCGGAGGGCAGGCTAGCCCAGTCGATAAAGGCGCCAGCAGACTGCTTGACCGTGGAGACGATCGGGGTGAAGGAAATGGACACCCAGCGCTCGACCAGGGCGCCGATGATGAACATACCCAGGATGGAAGCGCCCTCGGTGACCTTGCCCATCAGACCACCGGAGAGGTCCTTGGCGATGGAGGAGCCGACCTTGTAGCCAAACTCCTGCGTGTACCACAGGAAAGCGTAACGGATGATGTTCCACGCGAAGAAGAACAGCAGCGGACCGACGATGCTGCCGGACATGGCCAGGGAAGCGCCCAGAGCGCCCAGAATCGGGCGAAGGGTGAACCAGAAGACGGGGTCGCCGACGCCGGCGAGCGGGCCCATCATACCGACCTTGACGCCCTGAATGGCGACGTCGTCAATCGGGGCACCGTTGGCGCGTTCCTCCTCGAGAGCGAGGGTAACGCCAATGACGGGGGCGGAAACATAGGGGTGGGTGTTATAGAACTCCAGGTGGCGCTTAAGAGCGGCAATCTGGTCATCCTTGCTGGTGTAGAGCTTCTTGATCGCAGGGATCATTGCGAAGCACCAGCCGCCGTTCTGCATACGCTCGTAGTTCCACGAGCCCTGAAGGAACTGATGACGGAAGCAAACCTTCTTGCGGTCAGCCTTGGTGAGCTGAATCTTGTTCTCTGCCATATGTATCACTCCCCTCCTACTCGTAATCGTTCAGAATGTCGCCGAGCGGGTCGCCGGAACCACCGCCCATGCCGCCACCCTGCTTGGCCAGATCCTTAAGGCCAAGGTAGATGAGGGCAAGGGAGATGCCGATGAGACCAAGGGCGATCAGCGTGAGCTGAGGGATGGCAGCAAGGACAAAGCCGAGGACGAAGAACGGCCAGGTCTCCTTGGTGGCCATCATGTTGATGACCATGGCGTAACCGACGGAAGCGACCATGCCGCCGCCGACAGCCATGCCGCCGGACAGCCAGTCGGGCATAGCGTTAAGCGCGTTGGTAACGGCCTCGGCCGGGATGACGCACAGAAGCACTGCCGGGATGGCGATACGAAGGCCCTGCATGAGGATGGCAGCATACTGCCAGCGCTCGATGCCGGAGAAGTCGCCCTTCTCGGCGCAACCGTCCATGGCGTGAGCGATAGCGGTAGCAATGGTACGGCAGATCATGGTCAGGAACAGACCAGCGACCGACAGCGGGACGGCGACGGCGATAGCGGTGGTAACGGCCTTGGCCGAATCGGTGGCGCCACCGTTGAGGGCGAGCACCATGATGATCGAAGAAGCGACCGAGGCCAGAGCGGCGTCAGGCGCGACAGCGGCGCCGACGTTAGCCCAGCCAAGGGCCATCATCTGGAGCGAACCGCCCAGGAGGATGCCCTCCTGAAGGTGACCGGTTACGAGACCGATAAGCGTGCATGCCACGAGCGGCTGATGGAACTGGAACTCATCCAGAATGCCTTCCATACCGGCAAGCAACGCGACAATCGCAACAAGCAGAATAGTGATTGCAGACATGTATCGGACCCTCCTTTACTATGCTTGAGCGGCCAGTTCGGCCTTAGCTTTCTTCAACATGGCGTCGAGATCCTCGGAGGAATCCGAAGGAACCTTGCGGACCTCGAACTTGACGCCCTTGGCCTTGAGGGCCTCGAGAGTCTTGACGTCGTCATCGCCCATAGCGACGGCGTTGGTGACGACGACCTTGCCCTTGGAGTGAGCCATGGAACCGATGTTGACTTCCTTGATGTCGACGCCGGCCTCGATGGCCTTGAGCAGATCCTGCGGGTTCTCAAAGAGCAGCATGGCCTTGGTGTCACCAAAGCGCGTGTCCTTGACGACCTCGGCCATCTTCTTGATGGGCACGACGTTGGCATGGACTCCCGGAGGGGCAGCCTGCTCGATCATGGTCTTGCGGAGCTCGTCGTGAGCAACGCCGTCGGAAACCACGATGATGCGGTTGGGGTTGATCTGCTTGGTCCACGTGGTGGCCACCTGGCCATGAAGCAGACGGGTGTCGATACGGACGTGGGCGATCTTGATGTGCCCATCGCCGATGACCGTTCCCGGAGGGATGGCGCCTGCAGGAGCAGCGGCGGCCGCAGCCGGCTTCTTCTCCTCGGGCTCCAGAGACTCGGGCTTGACGCGCACGCCAGCCTTAGCCTCAGTCACGAGATGTTTTGCGATCGCATGTGCAGTGTTCTTTGCGTCAAAGCGCTGCGAATATGCCTCGATGAGCATAGGCAGGTTGACACCGGTGACGATAGCCCAGGAATCATGGCCCTCGATGAGCCCGCTGATCTGGTTGAACGGCGTGCCGCCCCACAGATCAACGAGGAAGAGCACCTGCTCCTGGTCCTCGAAGGAAGCGATTGCTTCCTCGACCTTGGCACGGAAGTCGTCGGGGCCCATGCTCGGCTCGAGCGAGACCACGGCAACAGACGGCTGATCGCCAAAGACCATCGAGCCCGTCTGCTTGATTCCAGCTGCCAAGTCCCCGTGGCTAGCAAGAACAATACTTACCATCACATAACCTCCTTTTTGTCTACGTATTTCCTACACGACATGAAAGGAGTATACCTGTTTGGATTGTGGAATTATAGCTAAATCCGCAAAAGGTTGGTTTATTTGTTTAAACGTCTAGGTTTGTTACAAGTTGATTACGTTACTGCTTTTTGACTCATTACACGACAAGGCGTCGCTCATCAAGCCATGCATTTTACAGATACAAACAGGCTGTTCATTAATATCGATTTTGGCAAGCGCGAATGCGCTTGTACTGCCGCTATTTTGTTTAAACAGACATGACTTGACTATTTTCGTGACTTATGGTCTATGAAACCACTCAAAATAGTTGCGGTGGAATAGTTCTTGTTTAAGAGCCAGAAGGCTGGATTTAGGAACTATTTCACCGCAACTTATAGGGGGTCCTAGACGATGCGGAGGGGGTTGGCGGCGTCGACGGCGTCGGGGGCGTCGGAGAGGCCGTCAGGAGCAGCATCTGCCGGGTCCTCGTCGGGGGTCTCAATCTGCTTGATCATGACCTCCTGGCCCTGCAGCAGGTATGTCTCGCCGCTGCCGCAATGGGGGCAGGTCTTGCCGTGCTCGACCGTCGCGTAGTCGCAGCCGCACGCCTCGCAACGTGTCACGGCCTCGACGGGCTCCACGATAAGCTCCGCACCCTGCGCGATAGACTTTTTATCTGCCGCCCAGCGCCAAGCGTCGAGTAGCAAGTCGGGAACGACGCCCGAGACCTCGCCCAGCAGCAACGTCACGCTCGAAACGCGACGCACGCCATGAGCGCGCGCCACATTCTCAACATCGCGAATAATGTGATAGACGATTCCGAGCTCGTGCACTATTTTTTCCTTCCGTCGTTCCCGTTATGACTACTTACTTGCGACCGAACTTGATCTTGATGGCGCGCTTGAGCGCGTACTTGCCGAGGCTTGGGAGCTTTTGCTCGTATTTGACCATCGTGGAGCACTCGGGGCGGTCGCGATCCAGATGGATGGCGTCGAACGCGCACTTGGTGGTGCACAGGCCGCAGCCGATGCACTTGTTGGGGTCGACGATCGAGGCGCCGCAGCCCAGGCAGCGGGCGGTCTCGGCGCGCACCTGCTCCTCGGTAAAGGTCTCAACATACTCGCTAAACGGTGCAGCCTTCTCGCGTTCGCGGTCCACATGCGCAACCTCGCGGCTCGCGTTGTCGTAGCTCTCGATCACGACATCGTCGCGGTCGAGCGCGGTGTAGCGGCGCTGGTTGCGGCCGATGGTGAGCGTGGAGCCCGGCTGCACAAAGCGATGGATGGACACCGCGGCCTCGTGACCGGCGGCGATAGCGTCGATGGCAAAGCTGGGGCCGGTGTAGACGTCGCCGCCCACAAAGATGTCGGGTTCGGCGGTCTGGTAAGTCTGGGGATCGGCAAGGGCACCCTGGCCGCGGCCGAGCTCCACCTTGGAGCCAGCCAGCAGGTCGCCCCACACAATGGACTGGCCAATCGACATGACGACACGGTCGGCATCGACACGGCGCAGATCGTTCTCGTCGTACTCGGGCGCAAAACGGCCCTCGTCGTCAAAGACACGCGTGCAGCGCTTGAAGGTGATACCGCATACACGACCGGCCTCGTCCAGGTGAATCTCCTTGGGGCCCCAGCCGCAGCTGATGTGAGCGCCGTCCTCAACGGCCTCGCGACGTTCCTCCTCGCTGGCGGGCATCTGGGCCTCGCTCTCCAGGCAGAACATCTCAACGTGCTCGGAACCCAGACGGCAGGCGTTGCGCGCGACATCGATAGCCACGTTGCCGCCGCCCACCACAATGGTGCGGCCGGGCAACGCGTCGATCTTGCCACTGTTGACCTCGCGCAAAAAGTCGACGGCCACGGTCACGTCCACGGCATCCTCGCCCGGAATACCGGCAAGGCGGCCGCCCTGGCAGCCAATAGCAACGTAGAAGGCCTTAAAGCCCTGCTCGCGCAGCTCGTCGAGCGTCACGTCGCGACCGACCTCCACGCCATAGCGGAACTCGGCACCCATCAGGCGAATGATCTCGACCTCGGCCTCGATAACATCCTTCTGCAGCTTAAAGCTGGGAATGCCATAGGTGAGCATGCCACCCGGGCGCTCGTTCTTCTCGAACACGACGGGCTTGTAGCCCTTCTCGGCCAGATAGAAGGCGCAGGACAGGCCGGCCGGACCGGCACCGATGATGGCGATCTTCTGATCAAAGCCGCCAGCGCGCGTCGGCGTAACCACGGGCGGGACGTAGCGGGTCGCGGCATCCAGATCGCGCTGGGCGATGAACTTCTTGACCTCGTCGATAGCCACGGCGGCATCCACACGGCCGCGGGTGCAGGCATCCTCACAGCGGCGGTTGCACACACGGCCGCAGATAGCGGGCAGCGGGTTCTCGCGCTTAATGAGTGCTAGGGCCTCGTCATAGCGACCCTGAGCCGCGAGCTTCAAATAGCCCTGAACGGCAACGTGCGCGGGGCAGGCCGTCTTGCAGGGAGCGGTGCCGGACTCATGCGTCTCGATACGGTTGTCGTTGCGGTAGTTGGGCGACCACTTGGTGTGATCCCATTTGGTGGCGTCGGGCAGCTCCTGGCGCGGATACTCGGGCACCTGTCCGCCGGCCTTTTTGCTGCAGAGCTTCTGGCCGAGCTTGGCGGCGCCGGCCGGGCACAC
Organism: uncultured Collinsella sp.; assembly: GCA_902491915.1. GTDB lineage: Bacteria > Actinomycetota > Coriobacteriia > Coriobacteriales > Coriobacteriaceae > Collinsella. The sequence goes on along the minus strand of CABUJL010000005.1, from coordinate 32,613 downwards.
CTCAACGCAGCGACCGCAGGCAACGCACTTGTCCTTCTCGACCTTGGCGACATAGGCCGAGCGCGACAGGTTGGGCGTGTTGAACAGCTGCGAGGTGCGCAGGGCGTAGCACACGTTGACGTTGCAGTTGCAGATGGCGAAGATCTTGTTCTCGCCGTCGATGTTGGTGATCTGGTGCACAAAGCCGTTGTCCTCGGCCTGGCGCAGGATGTCGTAGACCTCGTCGCGGGTCACGTAATGGCCACGATCGGTCTCGACCACGTAGTCGGCCATATCGCCCACGGCGATGCACCAATCGGCCGGGTCGTCGGCGCAGCCCTCACCCATCACGCGACGGCTCGCGCGGCAGCTGCAGGTGCTAGCGGCATACTTACCCTCGTATTTGTCGAGCCAGTGCTCAATATGCTCAATAGGCACCGACGTGCTCGCGGCGTCAATGGCCTTCTCGACCGGAATGACGTGCATGCCGATACCGGCGCCTCCGGGCGGCACCATCGGTGTGGCCTTGGACAGCGGGCCCTTGGATGCCTGTTCAAAGAACTTGGCGTAGACCGGGTGCTCCTCGAGCTGGCTCACGCGCATGTTGAGGAACTCGGCGGAACCCGGCACCAGCATGGGCAGCACCCATTGCTTGGCGCGCTCGGGATTTTCCCAGTTGTACTCGAGCAGGCCCGTGTAGCTCATATCGTCGAGCATCTTCTCGATCTGGGCCTCGGGCATGCCGGTGAGCTTGACCATCTCGGGCAGCGTGTAGGGACGGCGCATCTTCATCTTGCAGAGTACCTCGGCCTGCTCGTCAGTTGCGGCCTCGGCAAACGACCAGTACTCGTAGCCCAGCAGCTCGTCGCGATGCAGCAGGCGGTTAGTGCAGTGCTCGCACAGTTTGACGATGGCCTCGCGCGGATGCTCCGGCAGCGGCGGCACAAACTCCGCACCGATATCGGGCTCGGTGTAGCTAATCCCCGGTCCGTTGAGAATCATAGTCGTCCCTTCTCTTGCCGCAGCCTGGCAGGCACGCAGCGCCCCTCTTTTTACGGGCTCGACATGCCCCCACGCCGTTCACCCGTTATTGTTGACATTGTGTCAAAAACAGTATTGACGAACCGTCAACAATATTCAAGACTGTTAGGCGAACGGTCAGGCTCAAACGGATGAAAGGCGGCAAGCACATGAGCAGTAACGCAGCGAACACCTCTGTGGCCGACGCCGTCCCCGCGCCCGACAGCACGGCAAAGCGCTTGACGGGCGACGAACGCCGTCGCGAGATCCTCGATGCCGTGCGCACCGTAAGCTCCGAGCTGGGCGTGTCCCACCTATCGGTATCGGCCGTGACCAAGCGAGCCGGCTGCACGCGCTCGCTGTTCTACCACTACTTCGCCGACATGGACGCCGCCGTCACCGCCGTCATGGACGAGGCAATCGACGGTTTTATCTCCGAGCTCGAGCAGTGGAATGCCAACCGCACCGTCGGCGATATCGAGGGCGCACTCGACACCGTCGCCCCGCTCTTTAAGCGCCTGGTCGCCAGCGGCCACGAGCTGCCGAGTACGCTCACCTCCAGCAGCGGTGCGCTCTACGGCGGCTTTCTGCACAACGTGGTCCAACGCGTGGCGCAGTATATCTGCGACACCACCGTGGTGGATTTTGTCGCCCATCATGAGCTACGCATCGACCATGTCTACGAGACGTTCTACACCCTCATCATGGGTCTTTTGATGTATATCCGCACGCACCCCGATGTGCCCGACGAGACGGTCAAGGAAATCATCGCCTCGACGCTCCACATCGAGGGCTACACCGCCAAGTATCCGGAGCGCAAGCCCCAGAACTGACGACATTTGGCCAAACTGCCCGCGATCAGAAGAGGGGCCGCGGGCGTGTGAAAGGAGAGCAGCATACTGTTCGATGTTTGGGGTAGCGATACCCTTATCCACTGGGCCGGCTGGGCCATGGTCTTTATCGGCCTGATCGTGCTCAACGAGGTCGGCCGCCGCACCAAGCTCGGCGCGGCAATCATCTTTGGCGTGGCTCCGCTGGCCATGACCATCTACTGCGTCGCCATCGCCGTGGGCGTTTCGCAGGGTGCCGAGTGGGCGCTCACCAACCCCACCCATGTGTACCAGAACAGCTGGTTCCACTACGCCAAGGTATACGCGGCGCTCGCCGGTTGCTGGGGCTTCATTGCCATTAAGTACCAGTGGGGAAAGATCGGCAAGGCGCATTGGTTCCGCGCATGGCCGTTTGTGATCGTCGCCATCAACATCATGATCGCCGTCGTGTCCGACTTCGAGAGCGCCTATCACTTCTTTGTCCTGGGCGAGTCCACCTGGGTCACCTCCGAAGGTGCCACGCAGCTGGCCGGCTGGAACAACGTGTTCAACGGCATCGCCGGTATCATCAACATCTTCTGCATGACCGGTTGGTGGAGCGTCTACGCCTCCGAGGATCAGACCGACATGCTGTGGCCCGATATGACCTGGGTCTACATCATCGCCTACGATATCTGGAACTTCTGCTACACCTACAACTGCCTGCCCACCCACTCCTGGTTCTGCGGCTTTGCGCTGCTGCTGGCGCCCACCGTCGCCGCCTTTATCTGGAACAAGGGCGGCTGGATCCAGAACCGCGCCTTTACGCTGGCCATTTGGTGCATGTTTGCCCAGGTGTTCCCCTACTTCCAGGAGGAGTCCATCTTTGTGACCCACTCCACGCTCGACCCCGGCGCCGCCACCGCGGTCTCGATTGCCGCGCTGGTCGCCAACGTCGCCGCGATCATCTACATCGCCTACCGCGCCAAGAAGCTCGGCCGCAATCCCTACAAGCAGGATGTCTTTGAGGGCACCAGCGATTGGGAGAAGGCCACCGCTCGTCGCGCCAAGGTTGATTACGCGCACGCCGAGTAACGCGCCTGGCGCAGACATCGCTTGAGCACGAAGCAGCATAGCCGGCTCCGCGCAACTCAACGCATTGTAGAGCCCCCGGAATGTGATTCGTTCGCGTTCCGGGGGCCTTTTGCTGCCGCGAGGATGCGGCCGAACGATACGCTCGAGTTAAATCGGATCTTATATTTCGCACGCGCTTTATATGGCTCCATTTTTGGGTACAGTGTTGTCCCGATATTGAGCTTGGGGGATATATGAAAGATGAGACGATAGGCCAAGAGGATGCGGCCCAAGATGCAGAAGCGTGTGCCGAGGCCCTGGAGAGCCTAGACCGGATTTCGCTTGACGATGTTGCGTTTGACGATTCGAGCGTTGATGTGCAGGATGAGCCGGAAATCGAGGCGCAGCCCGATGATCGGGATGCAAAAGCCGATGGCGCCGCGCCCACCGAAGACGAGGCGGAGCGCGAGGAATCCGAATGCGAGGCCGACGACCAGCCCGAATCCGACACGAGCGAGGAAACCATCTTGCTCGACAACTTGCCGGCCGAAGATTCGCTGACCCGCGAGCTTCCTGGCCTGGGTTCCGCACCAGCCGTGGACGAGACCATCGCCATGGGCGATATTCCCCTACCGTCCGTTCCCTCGGCACGCGAGGCCGAGGTTCGCCATCGCAAGATGTCGCCCAAGCGCCGCAATCTGATGGTCGCCGGCATCGTGGCCGTCGCGCTCGTCGCCGGCGGTGCAGGCTATGCTGCCTGGAACGGATATCAGCAAGAGCAGGCTGCCGCTGTCGCCGCCAGTGCGCACACGATGATGTCGGTCCAGATTGGCGTGCATGCCGCGGGCCTCGACTGTTCCACCGGCTCCAAGACTCCCGTACAGGTAAGCGGTCAGGACGCTGATGGCTCCTCCGTGAGCGAAACGCTCTATGTTGACGAGCACGGCCGCGGCATCAAACTGCTGCCCGGCGATTACACGCTCTCCATCGCTGCCTCCCCCATCGCGGCCGACGGCACCATCTATACCGTCCCGACCACCAAGACGCAGGTCACCGTTAAGAGCGATGGACAGGATTTAAGTGCCCAGGCTACCTTTAAGCTCAAGGTGCCTTCGGCCGACACGGTGACTGACGACCAGATCGATGCCGCCGCCAAGTATGCCGAGGAGGGCGGTGCGAGCTCCGCCGCGGCTGCCAAAGTGCTCCAGCAGGCAGCAACCGCGCGGCGCGACGCCGCCGTCAATGCCGTGAGCGCGCAAAAGGCACAGGCGTCCCGTGATGCTGACGCTCGCCACAAGGCAACCGACCTCTACCAGCTCGATATTCCCGTCGAGTGGTACGGCAAGGTCGCAACTTGGCAAAACGGAAGCACGCTATGCATCTATCTGAGCGACGACGCCAATACGCCGCTCGTGACGCTCGTCGCGGTGCGCGAGGGCGAGAGCTTTACGCCCGATGAAGGCGATACGGTTTTGGGTGCGGCCAATCTAGGCAACGGTTATACCGTCTACGCCAGCGGCCCCGTCTATCCGTACGTGGTGCCCCAGACCATCAACGGACGGACGCAGAACCCCGTGTCAACCTACCCCATGGACACGGCCATTGAGCTTGTCGAGCTTACGACCGGCAACCGCTACACCTATAGCCAGATCAAGAACGTACTGGTCGGCAAAGACGGCAAAGCCGACGCCGCGACCAAACTCGAGACCGACTACCTCGCCCAGATTCTCCTGCCGAGTATCAAAGCCCAGGACTAGCCGGCCCGAAGACAGCCGCCCAACGCAGTTGCGGTGAAATAGGGATTGTTTTTGCTGGTCAAACCGCAAAACAGTCCCTATTTCACCGCAACTTATTGGTGGCACTTAGCGCCACGGATCGGCTTCGAACATCGGCTCGCGCTCGGGGCGTCGGTCGCTGTAGGGGTCGTAACCGTCATCGTCCTCGTTCTCGGCACGGATATAGGGGTCGCGCGGCTTGGGCGCCGGTTTGGGAGAAGCCTTCGGTGCGACCGGCGCGGCGGGCGCTGCCTCAGCCGCCGGTGCGTTCGTCTTGTTCTCGTCTTTCATCTGCATAGCTCCTTGCATCGCATCCGTTCAACATTATCGATTGTCGCACGAAAAAGGGCGGCGGACCCAATTGGATCCGCCGCCCTTGGCGTTTAGAGACGGCTGGCAGATTTTAAGGCATGTCCCATAAATCTATTCGGCGTCGGGGACCTCATAGGTGGCCGCCGGCGTGTTGTCGCACACGACGGTAAAGCCGCCGTCCTTGTCGGCATCGACCGTCACCTGATCGCCCTCGCGCACCGTGCCGTCGATGATAGCGGCGGCGATGGCATCCACGACCTCGCGCTGAACCAGACGCTTGAGCGGACGGGCGCCAAAGACCGGGTCCAGGCCGCCCACGGCGAGCATCTGCTTGGCCGCCGGGGTGATGGCAAGCGTCATGCGCTCCTTGGCCAGACGCGCGCGGACGTCGGCGAGCTGGATGTCGACGATCTTCTCGATCTGCGCCATACCGAGCGGATGGAACACCACGATATCGTCGATACGGTTGAGGAACTCGGGGCGGAAGGTCTGAGCCATGGCAGCGTCGACCTGATGGCGCATCTCCTCCTCGTCCTTACCGGACAGATCGGCGATGGCCTTGGAGCCCACGTTGGACGTCATGATGATAATCGTGTTCTTGAAGGACACCTGGCGACCCTGGCCATCGGTCAGACGACCGTCATCAAGCACCTGCAACAGCACGTTAAAGACATCCGGATGAGCCTTCTCCATCTCGTCGAGCAAGATCACAGAGTACGGACGACGGCGCACCTTCTCGGTGAGCTGGCCGCCCTCGTCGTAGCCCACGTATCCCGGGGGCGCACCAATCAGACGCTGGACGCTGAACTTCTCCATATACTCGGACATGTCGATACGCACGAGCGCGCGCTCGTCATCGAACAGGCACTCGGCCAGTGCCTTGGCGAGCTCGGTCTTGCCCACGCCGGTGGGGCCCAGGAAGAAGAAGCTGCCGATGGGCTTGTCCGGATCGGAGAGGCCCGCACGGCTGCGGCGCACGGCCGCGGCAACGGCGGAGACGGCCTCATCCTGACCGATGACGCGCTTATGCAGCTCGCCCTCCAGGCCCTTGAGCTTGTCGAGCTCGCCCTGCATCATCTTGGACACGGGCACGCCGGTCCAGGCGCTCACGACCTCGGCGATCTCATCGGAGGTCACCTGCTCGTTGAGGCCCTCGCCGTCCTGCTGCTTTTGCGCCTCGAGCGCGGCCTCGGAATCCTGAATCTGCTGCTGCAGGCCCGGAATCACGGAGTAGCGCAGCTCGGACGCACGACCCAAATCGCCGTTGCGCGTCGCACGCTCCTCCTCGCTCTTGGCCTCGTCAAGCTGGCTCTTAAGCTCCTGCACGTGGTCGATGGCGTTCTTCTGGTTGAGCCAGCCGGCCTTTTGCACGTTGAGTTTTTCCTGGACCTCGGCAATCTCTTGGCGCAGGGCCTCCAGACGCTCCTTGGAGGCGTCATCGGTCTCCTTCATGAGCGCCTGTTCCTCGATCTGCAGCTGGGTGAGCTGACGCGTGGTGGCATCGATCTCGACCGGCATACTGTCGAGCTCCATGCGCAGGCGGCTTGCGGCCTCGTCGACCAGGTCGATGGCCTTGTCGGGCAGGAAGCGGTCGGCGATATAGCGATCGGAGAGGTCAGCAGCTGCCACGAGCGCGCTATCGGTGATGTGCACGCCGTGGAAGATCTCGTACTTCTCCTTGAGGCCACGCAGAATCGAGATGGTGTCCTCGACGGTAGGCTCGCTCACCATAACGGTCTGGAAACGACGGGCGAGCGCCGCGTCCTTCTCGATGTACTTGCGGTATTCGTCGAGCGTGGTCGCGCCGATCGCATGCAGGTCGCCACGGGCGAGCGCCGGCTTGAGGATGTTGCCGGCGTCCATAGAGCCCTCGGTGGCACCCGCGCCCACGATGGTGTGGAGCTCATCGATGAACAGGATGACCTTGCCCTCGGATTTTTGCACTTCTTTGAGCACGGCCTTTAAGCGGTCCTCGAACTCACCACGGTACTTGGCGCCAGCGACCAGCGCGCTCATGTCGAGCTCGATGAGGTCGCGGTCGCGCAGGGTGCTCGGCACATCGCCGGCCACGATACGTTGGGCGATGCCCTCGACGATGGCCGTCTTGCCGACGCCCGGCTCGCCGATGAGCACGGGGTTGTTCTTGGTGCGACGGGACAGAACCTGGATGGTGCGGCGGATCTCGTCAGTACGGCCGATGACCGGGTCGAGCTTGCCGGCGCGGGCGAGGTCGCAGATGTTGCGACCGTACTGCTCCAGCGCCTCAAACTGGGTTTTGTCCTCGGCAGACGTCACGCGGTCATCGCCACGCAGCTCCTCGTAGACCTGCTCGATGCGCTCCTTGGTCACGCCGACGTCGCGCAGCACGCGGCCCGCGTCGCCCTTGTCCTCGGCAAGTGCCATCAGCAGATGCTCGGTCACCACAAAGCTGTCGCCCATCTTGGTGGCCTTCTTCTCGGCTTTTTCGATGACGCGGACGAGCTCGTTGGACAGACCCATCTGCTGGCCCTCGCCCGAAACCTTGGGCGCGCGGTCGATGGCATCCTGCGTGGAGCGTGCGAGCTGAGCCGGGTCGGCACCGATGCGCTCGATGATCACGGAGATATTGCGCTCGCCGGCACCGAGCAGGGCGGACAGCAGGTGAATCGGCTCCACCGCGCCGGCCTGCGCGTCGGCAGCCGTGCTCATGGCGGTCTGCAACGCCTCGCGCGACGTCATTGCTAGCTTATCGATTCTCATGGAATCACCTCTCTTGGGGTGGCCGCCCTACGGGGCGGCTTCACGTTGTTCGAGAAGTATTGTTGCCAGCTTTGTACGATCTTATACATAAATCTAAGTCTCTATATATAAGATTTTCTGAGTGATTGATGGATAGGGTACTGAGATGTCAGCCCGCTGTGGTCCCGGCGCGCTACCGTCTCGATCTGTAACATCTAGCAGTCATTTTTGGTCCTAGGTGTTACAGATCGAGATGAAATGTTCAGTAGTTCCCCTTTATCTCAATCTGTAACAAGTACTCGGCAAATAGAGGTCTACCTGTTACAGAACGAGACAAACAGAAGACACCCGAATCGAAAATCTCAATCTGTAACACCAGACCCACTTTTAGCGGCCAAGATGTTACAGATCGAGACAAACCGAGAACTACTACAAAGGGGACGGGCACCTTTGTGGTGGTCGCGATCTCTACTCCTTCGCCGAGCCCGTGCTTCCCGATTCGGCGTTCCAGGGCATCTCATCCTCGAAGAGCCATATACGGGCAGACCCACTATCGCGTGCAGTCTGCGGGTCGGGCAAGCAGGTCTGTTCATAGGCATCTTGGATACACTGACCCATAAAATCGTTGAGCTCGGCCTGGTCGCCCTCCATGACATAGGCTGCATCGCCGGCCATGATGTAAATGCCCGGACCCTCATTGCCCTCGTAACCCGGATCGTACGAGACATCACATAACTTTGCGCCGTTCGCAGTGTCCAGCTCGATGGAAGAGTGGCATCCGCCAACCATGTCGTTCGCTTTTGCCCGATAGGACGCATATCCGTACCAACGCTTAAATGTTTTGCCCTTGAGTAGCTCGGACGCCCTATCGATCAGGCTTGTATCCGTGGTATAGCGCATAGCCCCAAGCTGAATACGTGGATAATTACTAATGCCCAGCGCAGCCGGTTGCTCATCAAAATCAACGGTAATGGTCTCAGGCTTGTCGTCGCCGGTCAGAAGTTCGACAGATTGAGTCACAGGCTTGACCACCGGCTCCGTCACCGCAGCAGGTAGAAACGCCATGCCGACAACGCCCGCGCCAACCACGGCGATTGCAAGCGCCAAGACAATCAATCCAATACGGGCAGAACGGCTCACGGCAAAACACCCCACAACACAAACCCGCGCCATGTGCCCTAATGATACCTCCAGCTAACACTATTGCCAAAAGAAGCCGCGCGCTCCCCACCACCACGAAGGGGGCAGGTCCCTTTGTGGTGGTTTTCGACGCTAACGGTCGACCATCTCACGCCATGAGATTAAACTTGAATTGTTCTCTGAACATATCCATTTCTGCCTATCCTCAACAGCTCTTTGTCTCGAGGAGCGCATATGAAGCCGTCTCATTCCACCGGTCGCAACGTCATCGCCATTCTCGCCGTGCCCATCATGATGCTCTTCCTTATCGCCATTACGCCCTTTTCCCTTGGTATCGCCTCGCCCTTCGATTTATGCGGAATGGTCGACGCCGGCTCGCGTGCCACCTCGCTCTCCTTTATCTGCCGCGGCGTGTTTTACGAAGATCGAATTCCCACCGGAATTTGGCAGTCAAAGTTGCCGCTGCTCGGTCAGATCGACGGATGCTCCCCCTATTTCTGCCTTGAACCTCAGGCGCTAAACTATCTGATTGACGACCAGCCACTCGACTCCATCACCCTCGCCTACGACTACGCACCAAACACCGATGAGCGCCACATGAACCAAGTCCTCGACAAGATGCTTGGACAGTGCGGGCTCACCGAGGAGGCCGGTCGAACCATCTATAGCAACCAGAAATTAAAGCGAACAGAACTCCGCCGTGTCGGAAAAATCAAAGGGCGAAACGGGGCCGCCTACTGGGAGGCCTGGGCAACACGCGACAAGGGCGAATTCGGACACAGCACCTATATGGTCACCGTCTACACCAAAGACGGAATTAAGGACAATGTTGACGATTTCGCGTCATCCAAACTCGGCATCCCCAAAACAACCAAACCCGCCAGCCCGGATGAAATTCTGTAGAACCGACCATTAAATTGCCGCTTAACGAGCACGGCAGCATCGAGCTCGCCCCCACCACCACGAATGGGACAGGCCCCTTTGTGGTGGTTTTCGACCCTGGCGCTCAACTGTCTCGATCTGTAACAACTAGCTGCCGTTTTGGACCTCAGATGTTACAGATCGAGACGAAATGTTCAGCAGTTCCCGTTTATCTAAATCTGTAACAACTACTCGGCAAATAAGGGTCTACCCGTTACAGAACGAGACAAACCGCGGACCACCACAAAGATGCCTGTCCCCTTTGTGGTGGTTTTCGACAAAAAGAAGCCGCCCCATTAACAGAGGCGGCGTCAAGCAAGTCTATTTATTAGCGTCCCTCAAGACCCAACGAGAACGTCGCGGTAGCCCCGGCCACACCTTTCCCTCGGGCGACCCTCGCGAAGCGCGTGAGCACGAGGGAAAGGTGTGGCCGGGGCGTACAGCAGAGTTACTCGGCAGCGGCCTTGAACTTGTTGTAGTTGATCAGGCAGCCGGCCTTGACGATGGCACGCTCCTCTGCCGTCATATCGGCAATGTAGAGCTCAATCTGCTCGACCGCACCGTCGGCGCGCACTACGTAGGCGGCGATGTCCTTTAGGTCGCCGTCGAGCACGGCGCGGATACCCGGCACAAAGACGTAGTCGCCCACCTCAAAGTTGGGCTCGGCCTCCATCTGGAAGGGCACCATGCCCCAGTTCATCACGTTGGAGCGATAGCGCTTGGTGGCGTACTCGTGGACGATGTTGGCCAGACCGCCAATTACGCGCTGGCAGCTCGCGGCCTGTTCGCGGGCAGAACCGTCACCGGGCTTCTTGGCATAGAGCATGGAGCCGTACTCAGTCGCCTTGGCATCGGCCACGACGCCCGCACCGGCCAGTGCCTCAAACACGCTGGCAAGCTCGGCATCGAGTGCTGACAGGTCACCCGCGGACTCGCCGGCCACGCGGCGCTTCTCCACGGCGTCGACCTCCTTGGAACGGCCCACGTAGGCCGGCTCGCGGCGGCTGAGCGTAAACTCGGCCAGCCCCAGCGGATTGGAGCGGAAGGAGCTCGTCTCGCCCGAGGGGATGAGCTCGTCGGTCGTAGTGACCGGGTCCATGATCTTGGAGCACACCTTGAGCAGGATGTCATCGCCGAGCGGCTCCATCGCGGGCCACGGCTTGATGTTGGGGCCTTCGACCAACTCGTCGGCAGGCTCCGCCTTGCCAAAGCCCCAGTACACACGCTTTTTGTACGGCGCGTCGTCAAAGGTGTACTCGCAGGCCTCGTCCCAAGTCTCCTCGGGCAGGTCGGTCGCCGGCGTCAGGACGCCGCCATTGGCAGCCGTCGCCGCAATGGAGCGGGCGTCCATCAGGGCCACGGCGCTCAGCTGGCCATTGCCCGGCTTGGAACCCTCGCGGTTGGGGAAGTTGCGCGTAGTGTGGCGGATCGAAAGGCCGTTGTTGGCGGGCGTATCGCCGGCGCCGAAGCACGGGCCGCAGAACGCCGTGCGAACGATCGCACCGGCCTCCATAAGGTCGTAGATATAGCCACGGCGCGTAAGTTCGAGCGCCACGGGCTGGCTTGTGGGATAGACCGACAGCGAGAACTCGCCGCAGCCGGTGTTGGCGCCCTTGAGCACGCGGGCAGCCTGGACCACGGAGTCGTAGTTGCCGCCCGAGCAGCCGGCGATAACGCCCTGCTGCACGTGCAGCTTGCCGTCGACGATCTTGTCGAGCAGGCTAAAGTGCGTCTTGCCCTCGCCGATCTTGGCGGCCTCGAGCTCCACCTCATGCAGGATGTCCTCGAGATTCTCGTTGAGCTCGTCGATCTCAAAGCCATTGGAAGGATGGAACGGCAGCGCAATCATGGGCTTGATGCTCGACAGATCGACCTCGACGCAGCCGTCGTAGTAGGCAACATCGGCGGGCTTGAGCTCGCGGTAGTCGTCGCCGCGGCCGTGCATGGTCAAAAACGCATGCGTGTCCTCGTCGGTGGCCCAGATGCTCGACAGGCAGGTGGTCTCGGTGGTCATGACATCGACGCCGTTGCGGTAATCAGTCGTCATGCTCGCGATGCCCGGGCCCACAAACTCCATGACCTTGTTCTTGACGTAGCCCTTGGCAAAGACGGCGCGGATGATGGCGAGCGCCACATCGTGCGGGCCGACGCCGGGGCGCGGGGCACCCGTGAGGTAGATGGCCACAACGCCGGGGTAGGCGACATCGTAGGTATCGCGCAGCAGCTGCTTTGCCAGCTCGCCGCCGCCCTCGCCTACGGCCATGGTGCCCAGGGCGCCGTAGCGGGTGTGCGAGTCGGAGCCCAGGATCATCTTGCCGCAGCCGGCGAAGTTCTCGCGCATAAAGGAGTGGATGACGGCGATGTGCGGCGGGACGAAGATGCCACCGTACTTCTTGGCCGCGGAAAGGCCAAAGACGTGGTCGTCCTCATTGATGGTGCCGCCCACGGCGCACAGCGAGTTATGGCAGTTGGTGAGCACGTAAGGCAGCGGGAACTGCTCCATGCCCGAGGCGCGCGCCGTCTGGATGATGCCGACAAAGGTGATGTCATGGCTCGCCATGGCATCGAAGCGAATCTTGAGCGCCTCGGGATCTCCGGACGTATTGTGTGCCTGGAGGATCGAATACGCGATGGTGCCACGCTTGGCATCCTCGGGCGTCTGCGTAATACCGCGCTCGGCGGCCTCGGCCGCAGGCACAACCTCGCTGCCGCCGCGCAGGTAGATGCCGTCCTCGTACAGCTTGACCATACTGTCTCCCACTCTGCCCAAAAGATTTGGGCGCATAGCATACATTCGTTCAATATCGTGCCATAGAACGGTTGCAAGTGGGTTACGAATCTGCGCGTTCACTTTATCTCGGTAAAGTAAAGAACGAGCCCAGTGTGAGCCGGCAGACTTGGCGCAAGAGCGTCCCTTTCGACTAGTCATCTAAGAACGTCCCCAATGACCACCCTACCGCATCCGAAGCAAGGCAGCGCCGCAGGTAGAGGACGGACAGCGAGCGACGTCCAGAGCGAACAAGTTGGCATGAAAAAGGCAAGGCATAGACCTTCTGGTCATGCCTTGCCTTTTGAATGACAAATTGTCGCTCTGGGCGGCGCGCAGCGTCAACTGGTCCGCCGTTCGGTAGAACGGCGGAACCTACAGATCTCCGCCGGCGCCCAAAAGCTTGCGCATGACCTGTTCGGGGTTAACCGAGCCGTCGCGCGGGGCCAGGGCGGTGATCTTCTTCTGCATCTTGTACTCGTGCAGCTCGTCCTCGAGCTGACGAACACGGGCGCGAAGCTTCTCGTTCTCGCGCTCGCGCTCCTCGGCACGCTCCTTCATATCGAGGATACGCACCACGCCGGCAAGGTTGATGCCCTCGTCGGTCAGCTGGTTGATAAGCTCCAGGCGCTCGATATCGGCACGCGAATACAGGCGCGTGTTGCCGCCCGAGCGCTGGGGGTTCACCAGGCCCTTGGACTCGTAGACGCGCAGAGTCTGCGGATGCATGCCGGTCAGCTCGGCCGCCACGCTGATCATGTACAGCGGTTTGTTCCTGTTGTCCTCGGCCATGCTACCTGACCCCTTTCCGTCTCGTTATCGTCCATCATAAGCCCGCGGGCGCGGGCGTGCGCCACGACCGCCCTAGTATGTCGCCTTGTAACGGTTGACCTTCTCGCGATAGTCGCGCGTGTCGGCCTCACGCAGCCTGGACATGGCATCGCGCTCGTCATCGGACAGGTTCGTGGGAACCTGCACCTTGATCTCGACGAGCAGCGCGCCTGTACGGCCACGGTGCTTAACGTCGGGCGCCCCCATTTCCTTAAAGCGGAACTTCTTGCCCGTCTGGGTACCCGCGGGAACCTTCAGACGAACCGTCGCACCGCCGGGCGTCGGCACGTCCACCGTGCAGCCGAGCGCCGCCTCATAGACCGAGACCGGTACCTCCATGGTCACATCGGCACCCTTGCGCTTAAACAGAGGGTGCTCTTCCACGTGCGTGGTCACGACCAGGTCGCCGCGCTCGCCTCCGGCAACGCCGTACTCGCCACGACGTTTATAACGCAGCTTGCCGCCGTCGACCGCGCCCGCAGGCACCGAGACCGTAATGGTCTGCTGCTCGCCCGTCGAGGGGATGCGGTAGGTAACCTTGTGCGTCACGCCGCGAAACGCGTCCTCGGCCGTCACATCGACGGTCAGCGACAGGTCGCCGCCCTTGCGGGCACGGCTGCGGCCCGCGCCGGCACCGGCAGCGCCCGCAGCCCCGGCAAAGCCCGAGCCCCAATCGCTGCCCCAGGCGCCGTTACCGCTAAAAATACTGTCGAAGATATCGCCCCAGCCGCTGGCGCCCGCACCGGCACCGTAGCCGCCGCCATACGCGCCGCCCGCGCCCGGCATGCCGCCAAACATGAGCATCTGGTCGTACTCTTTGCGCTTCTTTTCGTCCGAAAGCGTCTCATAGGCCTCGCTGATCTCCTTGAACTTGGCCTCGTCGCCGCCGGCATCGGGGTGATATTTTTGCGCGAGCTTGCGAAACGCGCTCTTGATCTCTTTGTCGGAGGCGCTCTTGGATACGCCCAGGATGTCATAGAAGGTTTTGCCTGCAGCCATCGTAGCTCCTCTCCTGTTACGTCCGCCGCCCATGCAGACGACGGCTCATGCTGTCATATGGCACTAGGCCAGAAAGGGCCCCGGGTGTTGCCCCGGGGCCCTTCTCAATTACTCCTCGGTGCTCTCGGCCGTATCGGCCGTAGCATCCTCGGGCGCCGCTTCGGGCTCCGGTGCGGGGCGCTTCTCGCCACCGTAGGTCACCGTCACCATCGCGGAACGCAGGATGCGATCCGCCATGCGGTAGCCCTTCTGGTACACATCGTTGACGGTCTCGTCGTACTGCGATGCGTCCTCGACGCGGCCCACAGCCTGGTGCTCGAGCGGATCGAACGCCTCGCCCTTGGGGTCGATGGGCTCAACGCCCTCGTGCGCAAACACGTCGAGCAGCTTGGCATGCACCGCATCGACGCCATCGACGAACTGCTTAAAGTCGTCGGAAAGTTCCTGGCCGCGAGCGTGATCGATCGCGCGCTCGATATCGTCGATCACCGGCAACAGCGCGGTGACGAGCTTCTCGGTCGCACGCTCACGCTCGGCGATGCGCTCGGTGGCGGTGCGGCGACGGAAGTTCTCCCAGTCGGCCTGCAGACGGGCGGTGCGCTCGGTGGCGTCCTTTGCCTTGTCCTCGGCGGCCTTCTGAGCCTCTGCCGCAGCATCGAGCTCATTGCGCACGTCGGCAAGCTCCTTCTGAGCCTGCTCGAACTTGAGCTTAAAGTCGTTGTCGGCGGCTTCCTCACCGGCGCGGATAGCGGCTTCCACCATCTCGTCCTCGGTCATCGTCGCCTCCTTGTTGGAATCCTCTACCTGGTTCTCGGCAGCCTCGGCGGCCTCGGCCTCGTTGGCCTCGGTATCGTCAACGGCCTCTACGGGAATCTTCACGTCCTTCTCCTCAGAGTCAACGGGGGCGGCGCCAGCGGCAGCCGCCTCCGTGCGAGCTTTACGGGCGGACATGATTACTTGTCCTCGTCGTCCACAACCTCGTAGTCGGCGTCGACAACGTCATCGTCGGCAGGCTGGGCACCGGCGGCACCGTCGGTCTGCTGCTGAGCGTCGGCGTAGACAACCTGGGCCAGCTCGTAGGCCACAGACTGCAGGGACTCGCCGGCGGCCTTGATGGCCTCGACGTCAGAGCCCTCGAGCGCCTTCTTGGCGTCGGCGATAGCGGCCTCGGCCTTGGACTTCACATCGGCGGAAACCTTGTCGCCCAGCTCGTTGAGGGTCTGCTCGGTGGAGTAGCACAGGCTGTCGGTCTGGTTGCGGACCTCGACCTCTTCCTTCTGCTTCTTGTCCTCCTCGGCATGAGCCTCGGCGTCCTTGACCATACGATCGACTTCGTCGTCAGACAGAGCGGTGGAGCCGGAAATGGTAATCTGCTGCTCCTTGCCGGTGCCCTTGTCCTTAGCGGAGACCTTGACGATGCCGTTGGCGTCGATGTCGAAGGTGACCTCGATCTGCGGCACGCCGCGGCGGGCAGCCGGGATGCCAGTCAGCTGGAACTTGCCGAGCGACTTGTTGTCGCGGGCAAGCTCGCGCTCGCCCTGGAGCACGTTGATCTCGACGCTGGTCTGGTTGTCGGCAGCGGTGGAGTAGACCTCGGTCTTGGAGGTCGGGATCGTGGTGTTGCGGTCGATCATCTTGGTCATGATGCCGCCCATGGTCTCGACGCCCAGCGACAGCGGGGTAACGTCGAGCAGCAGGATGCCCTCGACGTCGCCGGTGAGCACGCCGCCCTGGACGGCAGCGCCGTCGGCAACGACCTCGTCGGGGTTCACGGACATGTTGGGCTGCTTGCCGGTCATGGTCTTGACGAGCTCCTGGACGGCGGGCATACGGGTGGAGCCGCCGACGAGGATGACCTCGGTCAGATCGGAGAGCTTAAGCTTGGCGTCGCGTAGGGCGTTGGTGACAGGCTGCTTGCAGCGCTCGAGCAGGTCGCGGGTGATCTTCTCGAACTCGGCGCGGGTCAGCGTGTAGTTGAGATGCAGCGGGCCGGACTGGTTCATGGTGATGAACGGCAGGTTGATGGTGGTCTGCTGGGCGGCGGAGAGCTCCTTCTTGGCGTTCTCGGCGGCCTCCTTCAGACGCTGCAGGGCCATGGGGTCCTGACGCAGGTCGACACCGTTCTCCTGCTGGAACTTATCGGCCATCCAGTCGATGACGCGCTGATCCCAGTCGTCGCCGCCCAGGTGGTTGTCGCCCGAGGTGGACAGAACCTCAAACACGCCGTCGGCGAGGTCGAGGATGGAGACGTCGAAGGTGCCGCCGCCCAGGTCGAAGACCAAGATGCGCTGGTCGGTGCCCTGCTTGTCCAGGCCATAGGCAAGAGCAGCAGCAGTCGGCTCGTTGACGATACGCTTGACGTTGAGGCCGGCGATCTTACCGGCGTCCTTGGTGGCCTGACGCTGGGCGTCGTTGAAGTAGGCCGGGACGGTGATGACGGCGTCGGTAACGGTCTCGCCCAGATACTTCTCGGCGTCAGCCTTCATCTTCGCGAGCGTCATGGCGCTCACCTGCTCGGCGGTGTAATCCTTGCCCTCGATGTCGACGACGGCACGGCCACCCTGGCCCTCCTTGACCTCATACGGCACGGTCTTGATCTCGGAGGTGCACTCGGAGTACTTGCGGCCCATGAAGCGCTTGATGGAGAACACGGTGTTCTTGGGGTTGGTGACAGCCTGGTTCTTAGCGGCCTTACCCACGACGCGGTCGCCGTCGGCACGGAAGCCCACGACGGACGGGGTGGTGCGGTCGCCCTCGGCGTTCACGATAATGGTCGGAGAACCGCCCTCGAGAACGGCCATAGCGGAGTTAGTAGTACCAAGGTCGATACCAAGAATCTTACTCATTAGAAATTCCCTCTCTCTTGTGCGTTTGCACCGACTCGGCGGTCTGCCAAGCGGTGTTTCGGCTTGTCTTTCAGGATGTAGTGTATCCCCTTATGGGCCGGAATATACAAAATCTAAGTCAATTCATATAAGATTTCTTATTGCCAAGAGTTTAGGTTCGCAAATATGCAGGTAGACGCGCTGTTTGAGTTCTGGGCAGATCTATCGAGATCTATGTAGAGATGGCTGAGGTTTGCGTCCGGGGGTGCCTGGGGGCCGTCTTGCGGAAAGCTCATCCCGGTTTGAGCGTGGATTCCGGGTCGCAGTTTCCGTCTGAAGGCTCAACCGGAAACCGTATCCCGTTTTGAGAGCTGATACCGGCTCGCATTTTCCGCTAGCGGGCCTAACCGGAAACTGCAACCCGTTTTTCGACAAAATAATGGGATGCGGTTTCCGCAAGCACGCTCAATCGCCCTATATTTCAAGTCACCTTTAGCTAACATTTGCGCAGCTCAACGGCCCCACCTGCGCATTTTTTAGTAAACCTTGGCATACTCGGCGAACGGTATGAAGATGCCGGTCAGAGGGTATTGCAAACGGTCGCTCCCGTGGTATGTTTTTGCCCGAATCAAACCGGCGCGCATCGCCTGTAGCGTCGGTCAACAGAGAGGAAACTACCATGGCTCATCCCGTAATTGATGCCGACGAGTGCATCGCTTGTGGCGTTTGCGTCGACTCCTGCCCCGCTGGCGTTCTGGAGCTCCAGGACGTCGCTACCGTCGCTGACGAGGACTCCTGCGTCGCCTGTGGCGCTTGCCAGGACGCTTGCCCCGCTGGCGCGATCACCGAGATCGTCGAGGAGTAACAACTCCCCCACTTGCACACTCAAAAGTACACCGTGCACAAAAAAGGAGGCCTCCGCATCGCCGCGGAGGCCTCCTTTTGCATTCGTCGTTACTAGGACAAATCGTCCTCGTAGGGCATCAAGTCGGCTAGGTAGCCCTTCTCCTTGAGCATGGCCTCGATCTCGTCGAGGGTTTGCTCGTCCTCTGCCGCAATGCGATGGAAGTGGTAGCCGCTCGTCACCGTTAGCAGTGGAAAGCTCTTGCCGCTCTCGATATCGCGCAGATAGCGCTCGACATCGCGGCGGTTGCGGATGTCCAGGTCGGCCGTGATCTTGCCGTACACACGATGGTTGACGATCACATTGAGCACGGCGCCACCCGCATCGACGATACTCGTAAGCTCGTCGCCCGCCTGCTCCACGCTGTGGCGAACCTTGACCAAGCGCGTAGGCACGGCGGGGCTGCTGGGCGCCTCCTGCAACACGTAGCCGCGGTTGGTCGCCACGATATCGTGCCCATCAGCGCGCAGCAGGGCGATGTCCTGCACCACGATCTGGCGGCTCACACCCACCTCGCGGGCAAGTGCGCTGCCGGAGACAGGGTCTTTGGCTCCCTCGAGCACGTCCAAGATGGCACGGCGACGCTCGCGGGCGTCCATTATTTACCGTCCAGCAGACGCAGGTGCTTAAGCGAGAGGTCGAGAATCGGCGCAGAGTGCGTCAGCGCCCCCGAGCTAATATAGTCGACACCCAGATCGGCGAGTGCACGGATATTGCTGGCGTCCACGTTGCCCGAGCACTCGGTCTTGGCACGGCCGGCGATAAGCTCGATGGCGGCAGCCATATCGTCGTGGGTCATGTTGTCGAACATGATAATGTCGGCACCGGCCTCCACGGCCTCGCGCACCATGTCCAGGTTCTCGCACTCGATCTCGACCGTCGTGGTAAACGATGCATGGGCGCGCGCCATCTCGATCGCACGCGTCACGCCACCGGCGGCGTCGATGTGGTTGTCCTTGAGCATGACAGCCGTCGACAGGTTATAGCGGTGGTTGCTGCCACCGCCGATCTCGACTGCCGCCTTTTCAAACACACGCATGCCCGGTGTGGTCTTGCGCGTGTCGACAAGCACGGTCTTGGTGCCCTCGAGCGCAGCCGCCATCCGATGCGTGTAAGTAGCGATGCCGCTCATGCGCTGCAGGTAGTTGAGTGCCACGCGCTCGCCCGAAAGCAGCACGCGCGCATCGCCGCGCACCTGACCCACGTGGTCGCCGGCATGCACCTCGTCACCGTCGGCAACATCAAACAGCACCGAGCTCTGCGGATCCAGCAGCTCAAAGGTGCGAGCAAACACATCCAAGCCGGCGATGATGCCATCGGCTTTGGCGATAAGCTCCACCGTGGCGGGGCGCGCCGTGGGGCACACGCTCGCCGTGCTCACGTCCTCAAAGGTAATGTCCTCGCGCAGAGCCTGCAGAATCAGATCATCGACGACGAGTTTCATGGTAATGGGATTCATGGTCTACTCCTCCACGGCCTGCGTGCCGGCGGCACGGGCCAAATCATCGATTGCCAGGGTGTCGGCGCTCAGGGCGCGATGACGGCCATCGAGCGCGGGCTCGCCCGCCTGCTCCACGGCCAGCGACTCGCCGGTGCGCATACGCCAAGCAGCGCGACGACCCCAGACTAGGGACTCGAGCAGGCTGTTGGAAGCTAGGCGGTTCTTGCCGTGAACGCCGTTGCAAGCCGTCTCGCCCGCGGCATAGAGCTCGGGCATCGAGGTGCGGCCATCCTTGTCGACCCACACGCCGCCCATAAAGTAGTGCTGCGTGGGCGTAACGGGAATGGGCTCATCCAGGATGTCGCGACCGTCCTCAAGGCAGCGCGCGCGGATGTTGGCGAAATGCCCGGTCACCACGTCGCGCTCGACGGGGGCAAAGCTCAGCCACTCGTGCTCGGTGCCGTCCTGCTTCATCTGCTCGCGAATAGCGGCGGCGACTACGTCGCGCGGCTGCAGCTCGTCGGTAAAGCGCTCGCCGGCAGCGTTGAGCAGAATCGCGCCCTCGCCGCGGCAGCTCTCGCTGATCAGGAAGGTGCGGCCCGGCTGCGGCGAGAACAGTCCCGTGGGGTGGATCTGCACGTAGTCCAGGTGCTCCATCTTAATGCCATGCTCCTGAGCGATGTAGCAGGCATCGCCCGTGAGCTGCGGATAGTTGGTCGAGTGGTCGTATACGCCGCCGATGCCGCCCGTTGCCCACAGCGTGTGGCGGGCATGGATCTTAAACAGCTCGCCGGCATGCACGCCCTCGGCGACATTTGCCAGCTCGTCGGCGGGACGAAGCGAGTTGTCCTCGTCCACGGGAACGGCGACGACGCCGGTGCACACCGTGGCGCCGTCACGCTCGCCCGTTAGAATGTCGGTCATGGCCACGTGCTCCAAAATCTGCACGTTATCCAGCTTGCGAACGGCCTGGAGCAGCTTGGTCGTGATCTCCTTGCCCGTAATGTCGGCATGGAAGGCAATTCGCGGACGGCTGTGCGCGCCCTCGCGGGTAAAGTCGAGGCTACCGTCGGCCTTGCGCTCAAAGTCCACGCCCATGGCCAGCAGGTCGTTGATGACCGAGCGGCTCGAGCGGATCATGATGTCGACGCTCTCGCGGCGGTTCTCGTAGTGGCCGGCGTGCATGGTGTCCTCAAAGAAGGCATCGTAGTCCGAGCCCTCGGGCAGCACGCAGATGCCGCCCTGCGCGAGCATCGAATCGCACTCGTCGACCGCGCCCTTGGAAAGCATGATCACGCGCGTGCTCGTCGGCAGATTGAGGGCCGCGTACAGGCCCGCCACGCCGCAGCCGGCAATGACGACGTCGCACTCCATATCGGGGTATTGCTTGGTTTCCACAGGAATCCTCTCCCTTGTAATGTGGCATAAGGGACTGCCCCTCATGTCACATTGTTCTAGCGCGCTGCGTACTCGAGCATACGGTCGAGCGTGAGCTTGGCCTGGTCTGCCGCCTCGTCCGAGACGCCGATCTGCACCTCGACCTCGCCCGTCTCCAGGCAGCGCACGAGCTTTTCGAGCGTGATGAGGTCCATGTTGACGCAGGTGGGCTGCACCGCGGGGAAGTAGAACTTCTTGCCGGTGCCCTGGCAGCGGCGCTCGAGCTCGTAGAGCACGCCGCGAACCGTCACGATAATGAACTCGCTCGCGTCGGACTCCTCGGCATACTTGATGATGCCGGCGGTGGAGCCGATGTAGTCGGCCTCGGCCAGGACGTCGGCCTTGCACTCGGGGTGCGCCAGCACGAGCGCGTCGGGGTGGGCCTCCGTCGCGTCGACGATCTGCTCGACGGTGATGATGTGATGGCGCGGGCAGTAGCCGTTGTTGAGGATGACGTGCTTTTGCGGCACCTGCTCGGCTACGAAGCGGCCCAAGTTTTGGTCGGGAATGAACAGGATATGCTGCTGCGGCAGCTCGGACACAATCTTAACGGCGTTGGAGCTGGTGACGCACACGTCGCTCCAGCTCTTGATCTCGACCGTGGAGTTGACGTAGCAGACCACGGCAAGGTCGTCACCGTACTCGGCGCGCGCTGCATCGACTGTCTCGCGCTTGACCATGTGCGCCATGGGGCAGTCCGCGCCCGGCTCGGGCAGCAGCACGGTCTTAGTGGGATTGAGCAGTTTGGCGCTCTCGCCCATAAACTCCACGCCGCACAGCACGATAGTCTGCTGCGGCAGGCTCTTGGCGAGCTTTGCCAGGTAGAAGCTGTCGCCGACGTAATCAGCCACGGCCTGCACCTCGGGCGCCACGTAATAGTGCGCCAGGATCACCGCGTCACGTTGGGTTTTTAGCTGCTGAATGGCCTCGACGAGCTCTGCGGGCACCAGTGCCGCGCGCTCCGTTGCCGTCGTTGCCGATGCTAGGCCGGCCGCGATATCGCGTGCAAGCTCCGACGCATCCATGTTCGCGCTCTGTGCCATCAAGGCCCCTCTCTTTTGGCGAATCTTGGGGCTTTAGTATGACACCTAGGTTTACAGCTGACAAGACAGCTGTAAACCTAGGTGTAAAGTTGAAATAAAGATTCAATCTTGGGTCGGGTCCATTTTCGAACTGGCAAGCTGAGGATAGCTGAGCTCTCGATGGCGCAGGAGGCATCTTTCGCCACCGCAACACCGCTTGGCGCGAGCTGCACGCCGTGGGGCGCAAACGGTCCGCACCCCCGCAAGCGGCGCGTGCCCGATGTGGCAAAATCGAACTACTTAAGGGGGCCGAATGCTCAAGATTATTGCCTGCGACGATGATGTCGCTTTTCTAGATAGACTGCACCGGATGATCGACCGTTGGTCGACCGAGACGGGCACGGCGGTCGATGTTGCGCTCGTCACGCGCGGCGAGGACCTGCTGGCCCGCCATGCCGCATCGCGCGCCGACATCATTCTGCTCGACATGATCATGCCGCTCGTCAACGGCATGGACACCGCACGCGAACTGCGCCAGGCCGACACCGCCGTGCGCCTGGTGTTCCTCACCTCGTCGCCCGAGTTCGCGCTGGAATCCTACGAGGTCCGCGCCTTCGACTATCTGCTCAAGCCCGTGACTTACGAACGCCTGGCGCAGTTACTTAACGAGCTTTCGAGCATGCGCCCGGCGGCAACCGACGAGCTCGTGATCAAAACTTCCTTTGGCTACCACGCCCTGCGCCTGTCCGACATCGAATATGCCGAGGCGCGCAACAAGCACGTGGTCTTCCACCTGCGCGACGGACGCGACATCGAGGCACTCGAGTCGTTCCGCAGCGTCGAGGACCGTTTGGCGCAAAATGCCACCTTCTTTAAATGCCACCGCAGCTACCAGGTCAACCTGCGCAACATCGATCACTTTGACCGCACGGACATCGTCATGCGCTCGGGCGCGTGCATCCCGCTTTCGCGCAGTTGCAAGCAGGGATTCCAAGACGCCTACTTTGCGGTGCGCTTTGAGGCTGGGAGACACTGATGGTCTCCTCGGTCGAAATGGTCCTTTGGGCAATCCACCACGCCACAACGCTACTCTTTGGCGTCTTTGCCTCGGCGGCGCTGTGCGGTATCGAGATCAACCGGCGTCATGCGCTTGAACTGGTGCTGGTCGGTGCCGTAACCGGATGCGCATTTGGCCTCGCCAATGCCGTCGGCGGAGAGCTTTTCGCCCGCCAGGTATATCCGCTCGTCGTGCATCTGCCGCTCATCATCTATTTGTGCGCGCGCTACCGCCTGAGCCCGCTGCTTGCCGTGCTCGGCATTACGAGTGCCTATCTGAGCTGCCAGTTCAGCAATTGGATGGGCATCGCCGCATTTGCCGCAACCGATTCTCAGATCGCGTACTATCTGGCGCGCATCGCGACCACACTCGCCGTCTTTGCCGTCCTGCTGCATTGGGCCGGCGACATCGGTCCGCGCTTGGCGATTAAAAGCACCACCGAGCTGGGCATCCTTTTAATCCTGCCGCTCGTCTATTACGTCTTTGACTATGCCACCAACGTCTACACCACGCTGTTCCACTCGGGCTCGGTGGTGACGGTTGAGTTTTTGGCATTTGCGCTCTGTGCCTTCTATCTTATGTTTCTTGCCGTTTATCTGCGCGAATACGAAGAAAAGGAAACCGCCGAGCGAGAGCGCTGGATGCTCGAAACCCGCGACAGCGCCGCCATCAAAGAGCTCGAGGCTTGGCGTCAATCTGGGCGCGAGCTGTCGATTCTGCGCCACGACATGCGCCACTTCCTACGCGGCCTGGCCGCTTTAATTGAGGAGGGCCACACCGACGAGGCGCTCGATCGCATCGACGAACTCTGCGAAGCCGGCGACCGCACCGCCGTACGCCGCTTCTGCGCCAACGAGACCGTAAACATCGCGCTTTCGTCATTTAACTCGGATATCAATAGAAACGGCATTACCGCCAACCTGCGCGCCGCCGTACCCGAAACCATCCACGTAGGTGACGCCGACCTGTTTAGCGTGCTCTCAAATGCCTTGGAAAACGCTATCACCGCCGCAAGCGCCGCACCCCAAGGAAAGCGATTCGTCGACTTTGACCTGCGATTAGAGGACGGCCAGCTGCTGCTGTTAGTTTCCAACACGTTTGACCGCGCGCCGCGCATGGTCGACGGCATGCCCGTGACCCGGCATGCGGGCCACGGCTTTGGCACCAGGAGCATCAAACTTGCCGTGGAGCGCATGAACGGCAACTGCCAGTTCCGCATTAACGGCGATCGGTTTGAGCTGCGCGCTGTGATGTAGGGGCTGCCGCCAGCCTCGCTACAGCGGAGCGGTCGCCGGAGTCAGCTGCTTGATATAGGCCCACATGCGCTGCTTAGCGGCCTTGTCGGTGAGTGCCGCCTCAAAGCCGTCGAGCGCGAGCACGCGGCGGCCCTGCACATGGGCGACCAGGCCGGGCTTGAGCATGGCGGTGTCGAAGTCATCGATCGCCACGAGCATATCGGCGTAGGTCTCGCGCATGGCATCGGCCGCGTTGTTGTCGAGCAGTAGCACCGCCTCGGGGTCCAAGGCCTCGAGCGCCTCGCGGAACAGCTCGCACGGCAGAGTCTCGCCCACCGCGACCGCTCCGTCACCCACGCCGGCGACGCTTGCCAGCACGCAAAAATCCTCGGGCGCGTAGCCGATGGCCCCAAGCGCCTTGCGCAACGCCGCGCCATCCGGGCCGGCGGCAAGCTCCCCACCCGAACGCTCGGCCTCGTCCAAATCGCCTTTGACCAGCACGATCGGCGAGCACGCGTTGCCCGCGATACGCACGCCACGGACCGCAAGCGATGTGAGCTCCTGCTCGGCCGCCTGGGCGATGGCTTCTTTTTTCTGGCTTTGTGACGTGGACATGCGCTCTCCAATCGTTTGCGTGCCCACCATTATATAAAAGAGCTGCCCGCGAGTGGTTGCTTTGCGGGCGGCTGGGTATAAGCACGGTCGTACTGAGTTTTACGCGGCTGAGCCGCGTCACATTATGGAGGTCACCATGGCTGACATTAAGCAGATTACCCCCGAGAACTTCGATTCCGTCGTTAACGACAGCCTGCCCGTGCTGGTCGATTTTTGGGCACCGTGGTGCGGTCCCTGCCGCTCCCTCTCGCCCATCGTTGACGAGGTTGCCGATGAGCTGGCGGGCAAGCTTGCCGTTGCCAAATGCAACGTCGACGACAACCAGGACCTGGCCATGAAGTATGGCGTCATGAGCATCCCCACGCTGATTGTGTTTAAGAACGGCGAGGAGATTGACCGCTCGGTTGGCGCTCTGCCCAAGACGAGGCTGCAGGCGCTGCTGGAGAAGCATCTGTAATACGCTTGTTACTTACCCGCCGTCCATGAGCGCTTTTGCACCGCTCGCCGGACTTCTGGATGCACCGAGTGCAACCACGGATAGTATGGTAGTCACAAACAGCCCCCAGTGAACGGGTGCGGGTCGCACAGACTCGTACCCGTTTTCTTATGCAGCTGCGCGCAGAGCGGGCGTAGTAAAATCTGAACCACTGAACTGCCCCATACAAAAGGAGATTTTCCATGCATGATGTTGGAATGAACATGAGCCAGCTTGCCATGAGCGTCAAACAGGTCGACGACACCATCGAGCTCGCTCATGAGTGGAGCCATCAGCTGCTGCATGCGACCGAGAATTTTGACATGGAGCGCATCGGCGCCAAGCTCGAGGCCGCCATGGCCGCGCTGCACGAGGCGCATGACGCGCTCGAGGGCTACGAGGAAGCCATCGAGGCCGACCACAACTCCGTCGGCTCCGTGAAGCTGGTGTAACGTGGCCGAACATGAGCACGGCTGCGGGTACGAGCACGAGCATCCGCACGGGGCGGATGGTGACGCAGGCTGCCACTGTAGTGGCTCCGGCTCCGAGCTGGTCCGCTTTTCGGTTACCGCACCGGACGACCTGCTGCGCCGTTTTGACGAACAGATCGCGCGCCGCGGCGACGTGGCCAACCGCTCCGAGGCCGTGCGCGACCTGATTCGCGCCTCGATCGCCAAGGAGCAGATGCGCACGCCCGATGAGCATGTTATCGGGTCGCTCACCATGATCTACGACCACCATACCGGCGACCTGACGCGCCGTCTGGACGAAGTGCAGCACGACTACACCGACGAGATCGTATCGACCATGCACGTGCATCTGGATCACCACAACTGCTTGGAGATTCTGGCGCTCAAGGGTCGCGGCGAACGTGTCTACGAGCTGGCTGACCGTCTGCTGGGCCTGCGCGGCGTTAAGCACGGCGAGCTCACGTGCGCCGCCACCAAGCAGAGCTTGGGGCTGTAACAGCACACATTTCAACGAAGGAGGGTCGCATGCGACATGCGCATATCCATGTAACGGGCATTGTGCAGGGCGTTGGCATGCGACCGTTTGTGTATCGCGAGGCCATGGCGCACGGCATTTGCGGCTGGGTGCTCAACGCGGGCGACGGCGTGCATATCGAGGCGCACGCTTCGGTCGAGGCGCTCGACGGCTTTGTCGCCGCGCTGTCGGAGCACGCGCCTGCCGCGACCCGCGTTGAGCATGTCGAGGTTATGGACCTAGCACCCGGCAACTGGGACGCCGCTAACGAGCAGGGTTTTCGCATTGTGGCGTCACAGGATCAAACTGCCCACACGACGCTCATCTCACCCGACATCGCCACGTGCGACGACTGCCTGCGCGAGCTGTTCGACCCCGCCGACCGACGCTTTCATTATCCCTTTATCAACTGCACCAACTGCGGACCGCGCTTTACCATCATTCGCTCGCTGCCCTATGACCGAGCGGCCACCTCGATGAATCGCTTTCCCATGTGCCCCACCTGCGCCGCAGAGTATGCCGATCCGCTCGATCGGCGATTTCACGCGCAGCCCGATGCCTGCTTTGATTGTGGACCGCATATTACGTGGCGTGAGGTCAATTGCGGTGTTGTGCCAACGGCGGTCGACGCGACACCAGCCGTCGGCTCCACGCGCGAGGCCAGCGATGCCATCATCGAACGCTGCGTCGAGCTGCTGGCTGGCGGCGGCATCGTCGCCATCAAGGGTCTGGGCGGATTCCACCTGGCCTGCGATGCCACCAACGAACAAGCGGTACGCGAGCTGCGCCGTCGCAAGCGTCGCAGCAATAAGCCGCTTGCCGTTATGGTGCGCGACCTTGCCGACGCCGAGCGCCTGTGTCACATCGATGGCGTTGAGCGTAATCTTCTTGCCGGCAGCGTTCGTCCCATCGTGCTGCTGCGTCGCCGCGCAACCGGCAACGACGCCTACGGCTCCCCCGACGCCCCTGAGCTCGCGCCATCCGTCGCGCACGACTTGCCCGAGCTCGGCGTCATGCTCCCCTACACCCCGCTTCAACATTTACTGCTCGCCGCGGCCGCGGCGCGCGGCATGAGCGCACTCGTCATGACCAGCGGAAACCTGAGCGAAGAGCCCATCGAGACCGACGATGCCCTTGCATGGGAGCATCTCGTTGCCGCCGGCATCGCCGACGCGTTGCTCGGCAACGACCGCGCAATTCTGTCGCGCTACGACGACTCCGTGGTACGCGTGGTCGACGGCGACGTCATGCCCGTGCGTCGCGCACGCGGATATGCGCCGCAGCCGCTGTCGTTGCCGGAGCTCAACGGCACCACGCCCTGCGTGCTCGCCTGCGGTCCGCAGCAAAAAGCCACGATCGCGCTCACGCGCGAGGACGCCAACGGTCATACGACCTGTTTTGTGTCGCAGCATATCGGCGATGTCGAAAACGGCGCGACTTTCGATGCCTGGAGCGCCGCACGCACGCGTCTGGAAAACCTCTTTGACCTGGCGGCTGCCGCCTTGGCATGCGACATGCATCCCAGCTATCTGTCGAGCCAATGGGCGCGCGAGCAGGCACGGGAGCACAATCTGCCGCTTATCGAAGTCCAGCACCATCATGCGCACATCGCGAGCGTAATGGCAGAGGCGATTGTCGCAGGCCGGCTTGCGCCCGATGCACGCGTCCTCGGCATCGCCTTCGACGGCACGGGCGCCGGCACCGATGGCACCATATGGGGCGGTGAGTTTCTTATCTCCCGTCTCGCCGATTTTGAGCGCGTCGCGCATCTGCGCACCTGGGCGCTCCCCGGTGGCGCCGCATCCGTACACGATGCCCGCCGCAACGCCTTTGCCCTGCTCAGCGAGCTCGACCTGCTCGAGCACCCGGGAGCTGTGGGGCTCTTGAACAGCCTTGACGAGCAAACGCGCAGCATAACGGCAACGATGATCGAGCGCGGCATCAACAGTCCGCGCACTAGCAGCATGGGTCGCCTGTTTGATGCCGCAGCCGCGATTTTGGGCATTTGCGGCCAGGCAACCTACGAGGGCGAACCCGCCATCGAGCTCGAAGCCGCCGCCTGGCGCGCGCTCGACAGCGAAATCGCCCATTTTCCCGACGACAACGCCGGCTATTCCGCATCTGACCCATCATGGCTGGACGGCCCCTATGTTCTGGACCAGAAAGCACTCTTTGAGGCACTTTTGGGAGGAATTGAAGCCGGAGCGCCCGCCGACAGGCTCGCACTCGATTTCCATGTCGCCGTCGCGCGCTCCTCGGCGCGCATCGCCAGCGATATCTGCGTGCACGAGGGCATCGACACCGTCGCGCTCTCGGGCGGCGTGTTCATGAACCGACTTCTGCTTCAGCTTCTCACCCGCGAGCTCAAAAGCGCAGGCTTTACTGTCCTTGTCCCCCACACCGTGCCCGTTAACGACGGCTGCATCGCCTACGGTCAGGCAGCAGTCGCACGCACTCGCCTCGCACAGGTCGCGCCACAATAGGCTGTTCGGCCAGCCCGCAAGCCGCCGTCTCACAGGTGTAGCGCGTTTGCCCGCAGCGCCCGCGAGCGCTACCATCAACTGATGGATTATTGAGCGCCCGTCCAGCGCAAAGCGTATAAAAGGGGAACAATATGTGCCTTGCCGTTCCCGGTAAAGTAGTCAAACGCGACGACGACCTCAAGGCCACCGTCGACATGATGGGCATCGAGCGCCCCGTGTCGCTGCGACTCGTGCCGACGGCGCAGGTTGGCGACTATATTCTCGTACACGCCGGCTTTGGCATCCAGATTGTCGACGAGCAGGAAGCACAGGAAACGCTCGAGCTTGTTAATGCCATGTCCGAGCTGGTCGAAGAAGACCAGCTGACCACCAACCCGGCGGAGGCTTACTAGTGGCGCCCGAGCAGCCGACGCGCTCCGGTATCGATTTCTCGGCATTCCGCGATCCCAAGCTGGCTCGCGAGCTCATCGAGCGCATTCATGAGCTTGTCGGCGACCGCACCATCAACCTTATGGAAGTCTGCGGCACGCATACCGTGAGCATCGGGCGCTATGGCTTTCGCTCCATTATGCCGGCCGGGCTCAAGCTGCTGAGCGGCCCGGGCTGCCCCGTCTGCGTCACCGCCAACCGCGACATCGACCACGCAATCGCGCTCGCCAACATAGACGGCGCCATCATCACCACCTTTGGCGACATGATGCGCGTGCCCGGATCATCCACCTCGCTCGCTGCGCAAAAGGCGGCGGGGCGCGATATCCGTATCGTCTATTCCCCGCTCGACGCGCTCGACATTGCCGAGCAAAACCCTGATCGCCCGGTCATTTTTATGGGCGTGGGCTTTGAGACTACGACGCCCACCATCGCCGCCGCCATCTTGGAGGCCGAGGCGCGCGGGCTTTTGAACTTCTCGGTCTATTGCGCCCACAAGGCCACGCCGCCGGCGTTGCGCGCCATCGCCAACGACCCCGAGACCACCATCGACGGCTTTATCCTGCCGGGCCACGTCGCCACCATCACGGGCTTGGCGCCCTTTAGCTTTTTGGTCGACGAATTCAATACCCCGGGCGTGGTCACGGGATTTGAACCGGTCGATATCCTGCAGGGCATCTGCATGCTGGTCCAGATGGTTGTCGAGGACAGGCCGGTGATTGACAACGCCTACCGCCGTGGCGTCAACGCAGACGGCAATCCCGTGGCGCGCCAGCTGGTCGAGCAGGTGTTTGAGCCGTGCGATACCACATGGCGCGGGCTGGGGCTGATTGCCAACTCGGGCCTTTCCATCCGCCCCGAGTTCTCGCGCTTTGATGCCCGCGCTCGCTTTGATGTGCCCGTTGAGGCGACAGTCGAGCCGCGCGGGTGCCGTTGCGGCGACGTGCTGCGCGGGGCCATTACGCCGAGCGACTGCCCGCTCTTTGGCCGCACCTGCACGCCCGAGCACCCCGTCGGCCCGTGCATGGTGAGCTCCGAGGGCAGCTGCGCGGCGTACTACCGCTACCGCAACTAGCCCGGACACACCCGCACACCGGCACCACCCACGATTGGAGTTTTCGATATGTCCCATAGCGTTACCGATAGCACCGTCCTGCTGGGCCACGGCTCCGGCGGCCAGATGATGAAACGCATCATCGATGAGGTCTTTTTGGATGCCTTTGGGTCGCCCGAGCTGCTCGAAGGCAACGACGCCGGCGTCGCCACGCTGCCC
This sequence comes from uncultured Collinsella sp., assembly GCA_902491915.1. Lineage (GTDB taxonomy): Bacteria > Actinomycetota > Coriobacteriia > Coriobacteriales > Coriobacteriaceae > Collinsella. Next base: position 2,088 of record CABUJL010000005.1, on the reverse strand, counting down.
GCGAGCGGGCGCATCGCCATGTCGACCGACAGCTTTGTAGTCTCGCCGCAGTTCTTCCCCGGTGGCAACATCGGCCGCCTCGCCGTGTGCGGAACCGTCAACGACGTCGCGACCTCGGGCGCCAACGTGCGCTACCTATCGTGCGGCTTCATCCTCGAAGAGGGCTATCCCATGGATAAGCTCCACCAGATTGTGCAGACGATGGCCGAAACGGCGCACGAAGCGGGCGTGTCCATAATCACGGGCGACACTAAGGTGGTCGAGCGCGGCGGGGCCGACGGCGTCTATATCAATACCGCCGGTGTGGGCGAGGTACCCGCGGGCGTGGCGCTCAGCGGCGCAGACTGCCAGCCCGGCGATGTCATCCTGGTCTCGGGTACACTGGGCGACCACGGTATCGCCATCATGAGCCAACGCGAGGGCCTGGCGTTTTCGAGCACCATCGAAAGCGATGCCGCGCCGCTCAACCACCTGATTGCCGACATTTTGGCCGCAGCGCCCGGCACGCGTTGCTTTCGCGACCCCACGCGCGGTGGCCTGGCGTCCACACTCAACGAGTTTGCCCAGGCCAGCGGTGTTGCCATGGAGGTCGACGAAGATGCCGTGCCCGTGCGTCCCGACGTGCAGGCCGCCTGCGAAATGCTCGGCTACGATGTACTGCAGGTGGCAAACGAGGGCAAGATGGTTGCCGTCGTGCCTGCCGAGCAAGCCGATGCCGCGCTGGCCGCCATGCGCGCCGCCCGCTACGGCGAGAATGCCGCCGTCATCGGTCGCGTGCTGCCACTTGCCGAGGGCACCCGCCCCGCCGTGCGCGTACGTACCGGCTGGGGCTCGACCCGCATCCTCGACATGCTCGTAGGAGAGCAGCTGCCGAGAATTTGCTAACGACAAAGGCTCAGGGCTATTAAAGATATTCAGATTCCAAACATGCCCGGCACGCATGCCCAGTATCATGGGGTGCGTTTTGAAACCCAATGACGGGAGCTTTCATGGCAGCAGCTTTTTCCCATGTGATTTTTGATCTGGACGGCACCATCCTCAACACGCTCGAGGACCTGGCGACCGCCGGCAACCATACCTGCGAGACGCACGGCTGGCCTACGTTTGCCGTCGACGAGTACCGCTACAAGGTGGGAAACGGCATGCTCAAGCTGGTTGAGCGCTTTATGCCCGCCGAGTATGCGGGCGACGGCCGCATGTTTGAGCAGACGCTTGCCGAGTTTAGGGCTTACTACGGCGAGCACAAGGAGGACCACACCGCCCCCTATGCCGGCACGATCGAGATGCTCGACCGCTTGCGCGCCGCGGGCGTTCAGCTTGCCGTGCTCACTAACAAGGACCACGTCTCGGCGGCTCCGCTTATCGAAAAGTATTTTGGTTCCGAGCGCTTTGCGCTGGTGCAGGGCCGTGTCGATGCGTTTCCGCCCAAGCCCGAAGCACCCGTCACGCTGCATGTGATGGAAGAGCTAGGCGCCGACCCGGCGACCACGCTCTACGTAGGCGATTCCAATGTCGATATCCTGACCGGCCACAACGCCGGCCTTAAGAGTGCGGGCGTCAGCTGGGGTTTCCGCGGCCGCGCAGAGCTGGAGTCCGCCGGCGCCGACTACGTGGCGGACACCCAGGACGAGCTAGCGGCGCTGATTCTGGGCGAGTAACGAGCGACACTGCTTAACGCAGCTGCGACAATTCTTCCGCGCGGAAAGCGCATCCCGTTTTGGAGCTCCGGAATGGGATGCGCTTTCCGTTTGAGACGCATCAGGGAAACCGCATCCCGTTTCAGAGCAAAATTCCGGGTCGCACTTTCCGCAACCCACCCCATCCGGAAAATGCGACCCACTATTCGGCCAAAAACCGGGTCGCGGTTTCCCAAGCACTCGATGCAACGCTGGCACAAGGAGTGTCCCCAACTGCCGGCAGAAAAGGAACGTCCCCAGCTGCCGCCTTCCCAATGACTACTTCAGCGATGGCAACGTCGCAGGTAAAAGTGCCACTTTAAGCCAACCAAGGGAACGACGTTGTTTTGGCAACGACAGACACTATGACCCAATCCGAGGGCACTAAAAAGATAGGAGCCCCCGCTCGTGA
>CABUJL010000004.1 GCA_902491915.1 uncultured Collinsella sp. | reverse complement strand
TATCAACGGCATTCGCCTCTCCATTGCCTGGAGTCGCATCTTCCCCAACGGCATCGGCGAAATCAACCCCGAGGGCGTCCAGTTCTACCACGACCTCTTCGCCGAGTGCCATAAGCACCATGTTGAGCCGTTCGTCACGCTGCATCACTTTGACACGCCGCTTCCCCTCTTTGAGAAGGGCGACTTCCTCAACCGCGAGACCATCGACGCCTTTGTGGACTTTGCCACCTTCTGCTTTAAGGAGTACGCCGACCAGGTGACCTACTGGTTCACCTTTAACGAGATCTGGGCCGACGCCTCCAACACCTACATCGAGGGCACCTTCCCCGGTGGCGTCAAGGCGCATCTTGCCGAGGCCTTCCAGTGCGAGCACAACATGATGCTCGCCCACGCCAAGGCAGTACTGGCCTTCCACAACGGCGGTTTTAAGGGCAAGATCGGCGTCATTCAGTCGCTGGAGTTTAAGTACCCGCTCAACGAGAACGACCCCGCCGACATCAAGGCCGCCAACAACGAGCACGTGCTGCAGAACCAGTTCTTGCTCGACGCCACCTTCCGCGGCGACTATGCTCCCGACACCCTCGAGTGCGCCAACCGCCTGGCGGCCATCTCGGGCGGCACCATCGAGATCCTGGACGAGGACCTCGAAATTATGCGCGAGGCAGCGCTCTACAACGACTACCTGGGTGTCAACAACTACCAGTGCCGTTTTTTGAAGGCTTACGACGGCGAGAACGACCTGCACCACAACGGTACGGGCGAGAAGGGCACCGGCCGCTGGCGCGTCAAGGGTATTGGCGAGCATGTGAACAAGCCTGGCATCCCCACCACCGACTGGGACTGGATTATCTATCCCGAGGGTCTGTTCGATCTGCTCGTCTACATTAAGCAGCGCTACCCCAACTACAAGCAGATCTTCATTACCGAAAACGGCATGGGCTACAAGGACCCCTACAAAGACGGCTTTGTGGACGACCAGCCGCGCATCGACTACATCGAGCAGCACCTGCGCTGGCTGCTCAAGGCCATGGAGGTGGGCGTCAACGTGGGTGGCTACTTCCTGTGGAGCCTGCAGGACCAGTTCTCCTGGACCAATGGCTACAACAAGCGCTATGGCTTCTTCTACGTTGACTTTGAGACCCAGAAGCGCACGCCCAAGGCAAGCGCCTACTGGTATAAGCACGTGGCGCAGACCCGTCGTCTGGACTAGTGGCTTGCGACTAGCGGGATTGCCCCGCTCACACAACCTGTCCCCATTTCTCAGCCGGGGGCGGCACGTCACACGGCGCGCTGCCCCCGGCCTTTTTGTGCGGTTCGGGGTCTGTTTGTCTCAATCTGTAACATCTAGCCGAGTTTTTGGGTCCTAGCTGTTACAGATTGAGACGAACAGGATTGCTCTTTCCGAAGAATCTAAATCTGTAACACGTAGCCCGCTTTTGACCGTCTACCTGTTACAAATCGAGACAGACGGAGTAGGACCTAACCCCGTATGTCCCTAACAGTCGAGCGTTCGACCAGCGTGCTCGGCACATGAATCGCCTCGATAGACGAGCTCTCTCCAATCGCCGCCTCAAACGCAAGCTTACCGACACCGCGCAAATCAAATCGCAGCGTCGTCAGCCGATTGTGAGGAACAAGTCCCTCGAGTGCGTCGTCGATACCAACCACGCTCACGTCGTCGGGCACGGACAGGCCCGCGTTCTCGAGCGCGGCGATAACGCCCAGCGCCATCTGGTCATTTGCCGCAAGCACGGCAGTCGGCGTCTGCGACCCGCCGGCAAGCACCTCGGCCGCAATCCGCTCGCCCATGGCGTACCCACTGTCCGCACTCCAATCGCCACGCAGCATCGGAGCGGCATCGACATGAGCACGACCCAGCGTATCGCGCCAACCGGCCTCACGAAAACGCGAGGAAATCGAGTTTTCCGGACCCGCCACAAACCGCATATTCGAGTGACCATGTTCCAGCAGATAATTGGTCAACAGCTCGCACGAACCATACTGGTCGGAGTCGATCGTCGTGCAGCGCGGATGCGCATACATGGACAGGATGACCGTTCGCACTCCCGGCTGGGGAACAAACTCCTCAAAATCGGGAGCCATGCGGTTCATGTTGAGAATCATGCCGTCGACGGGTCGCTCGACCATGCGGCGCGAGGCATCGGCAAGTGCATAGGGCTTGTCGCCGCCCATCTCGATCATAGTGACGGCAAAATCGTGCTCGCGCGCCGCTTGCATGATACCCTCGAGCGTCGCCAGGTTACCGACACGTGTGATGTTGTACATGCACAGGCCAATAGAACGATACGACCCGCCGCGCAACGCCGTTCCAGCAAAATTGGGACGAAAGCCCAGCTCTTCCATGGCGGCCAGCACACGCTTGCGCGTCTTTTCCGTCACGTTGGGCATACCGTTGACCACGCGAGACACAGTCTGGCGGCTCACGCCAGCGAGCGCCGCAACCTCTGCCGCGCTCGCCGAACGACCATTCCTTGTCCGCTGAGCCATGCCTTCCACGCTAACCTGCTTCCCAACTATTCCCCGCGCCCATGGCGCATCGTACATACATTGATAACGTGCTCATGATACCCGAGCCATATACCACAACATGAAAACTTCTGTCAATCAAAACCGCTTACCGAACAAATACAACCGTTCGCGGCTGTTTGAAGTTGTTTTGTTTCTATACATCCCAGCCGGATGTTAACGTGCTCATTGTCAAATGTTCACGTGCTCATTTTGGTTCTAATCATTTTAAGATAGTGTTTATCGGGCTTTTTCACCGCTGAACGCTAACCAGGGAGCCTCCTGAGCACAAACGCACAATATCGAACAGCGAGACGAGAGGGTGTATGCATATGTCTTTGCTAAACCGCGTACAGCAGCTGCCGAAGGGCTTTGTTTGGGGCGCCGCAACCGCCGCGTACCAAACGGAAGGTTCCACGAAGGTGGCAGGCAAGGGTAAGACCATGTGGGACGATTACCTTGTCGCCCAGGGTCGCTTTTTGCCCGACCCGGCCAGTGATTTCTACAACCGCTACGAGGAGGATATCCGCCTTTCTGCCGAGCATGGGCTCAACGCCATCCGTGTGTCCATCGCCTGGACCCGCATCTTCCCCAACGGCGACGATGCCGAGCCCCTCGCCGAGGGCGTTAAGCACTACCACGAGCTGTTCGCCTGCTGCAAAAAGTATGGCGTCGAGCCCTATGTGTCCCTGCATCACTTTGACTCCCCCGCCGCCCTGTTCAACCAGGGCGACTGGCTCAACCGCAAGACCGTCGACGCCTATGTGCGCTATGCCGAGTTCTGCTTCCGCGAGTTCCGCGAGGTCAAGAATTGGTTCACCATCAACGAGCTCATCAGCCTCTCGCACTCCCAATACATCCAAGGCAACTTCCCGCCCAACCATCACTTTGATGTGACGAGCGGCATCCAGAGCCAGCACAACGAGCTCGTTGCCCACGCCCGCGCCGTCAACCTGTATAAGGATCTTGACGAGACCGAGCACCTGGGCGGCCGCATTGGCATGGTCAACGTCCTGACGCCGGCATATCCTGCCACCGACTCGCCCGCCGACCAGCACGCCGCCGACCTGTACAACGCCTTCTACACCGACTTCATCATGGACGGCGCCTTCCTGGGCCACTACTCCGCGCGCACCCTCTCACTCATCAACGAGATTCTGCGTGCCAACAACGCCACGCTTACGGTTGAGGACAGCGACATGGAGGAGCTCGCCAAGGCGGCGCCCCGCAACGATATGTTCGGCCTCAACTACTATCAGTCGGCGTTTATCGCCGCCTACGATGGCGAGTCAACCAACAGCTTTAACGGCACCGGAGACAAGGGCACCTCGTGCTTTAAGTTTAAGGGCGTCGGGCAGCAGGTCGATATGCCGGGTATCCCCACCACCGACTGGGATTGGCTCATCTACCCGCAAGGCCTCTACGACACGCTCAAGCACATCAGCGCCACCTATCCCAACCTCCCCGTCATCTATATCACCGAAAATGGCCTGGGCCACAAGGACCCCGAGCCCGACGCAAACGGCATCGTCGCCGATCCCGAGCGCATCGACTTTGTCGACCAGCACATGGAGAAGGTGCTCCAGGCGCGCGCCGAGGGCGTCGACGTCCAGGGCTACTTTATCTGGAGCCTGCAGGACCAGTTCTCGTGGGCCAATGGCTATAACAAGCGCTACGGCCTGTTCTACATCGACTTCGACACGCAAAAACGCTACATCAAGCAGTCGGCACTCTGGTACAAGGAGCTCGCCGACACTATGGCGGACGCGCAGTAGCGCATCGCCTCGCTTTCCCCCGAGAAGGGAGCGGCCCTATGCGATACAAACCCAGCCGCTCCCCTCTCTCCCCCTGGGACCGACCCCGCCTGCACCCGGGCTTTTAGCAAGCGGGAGACCATATAGGTTTTCAACGTCCATGCCATTAAGATTTCATGCAAAGAGGAGCGTGAACTATGGAATCGATCGTTAAGTTCTTGGAGAAAGGTCAGCCGTACTTCGACAAGGTCTCTAAGAACATCTACCTTCAGGCCATTAAAGACGGCTTTTTGGCAGCAATGCCCATCATCCTGTCTTCTTCTGTCTTCCTGCTTATTTCGACCCTGCCGGGCGTTGTCGCCACGGTCGGCGGCTTTACGCTGCCCGACTGGTGGAACGTCGACGTCGTGAACTTCTGCAACAAGGTTTACAACTTCACGATGGGCGTCGTGGGCATCATGGTCGCCGGCACCACCGCAAGCGCGCTGACCGGCTCCAAGAACCGCCGCATGCCTGCTGGCAAGGCCATCAACGCCACGAGCACCATGGTCGCCGCCATGTGCGCTATGCTCATCTTGGCCGTTACCCAGACGAGTGCCAAGATCGACGGCGCCGATGTCTCGGTGTTCTTTACCGACAACATGGGCACCAAGGGCCTGCTGAGCTCCTTTGTCGCCGCATTTGCCACGGTCAACATCTATGCCTTCTGCATTAAGCGAGACATCACCATCAAGCTGCCCAAAGAAGTCCCCGGCGCCATCGCCCAGAACTTCCGCGACATCTTCGCCTTCAGCTTCTCCATCCTGTTTGTCGCCGTCATCGACGTTATCTGCCGCACCTGCTTGGCCGTCCCGTTTGCCAACGTCATCTCCACGCTGGTGAGCCCGCTGTTCGCCGCTGCCGATTCCTACGCCGGCCTCGCCCTCATCTGGTTCATGATCCCGCTGTTCTGGTTCATGGGCATCCACGGCCCCTCGGTCGTTAAGCCTGCCCTCAACGCCGCGCTGTTTGGCAACATCACCACCAACCTCGCCACGCTGCAGGCCGGCGGTCACCCCGCCCTCGCCCTGACCGAAAACTTCGGTAACTACATCGGCGAACTCGGCGGCACCGGCGCCACGTTCATTGTCCCGATCATCTTCCTGCTCTTTATGCGCTCCAAGCAGCTCAAGGCCGTCGGCAAAGCCTCTGTCGTGCCCGTGATGTTCGCCGTCAACGAGCCGCTGCTGTTCGCCGCGCCCATCATCCTCAACCCGTACTTCCTGATCCCGTTCCTGTTTGCCCCCGTGGCCAACGTCCTCATTGGTAAGTTCTTCATCGACTTTTTGGGCATGAACGGCTTTATCTATGCCATGCCGTGGGCACTCCCCGGACCGATCGGCACCTTCATCGACACCAACTTCCAGCCGATCTCTCTGGTCCTGGTTGTCGTCCTGCTGGTCGTTGACTTCTTGATCTACTACCCGTTCTGCAAGGCCTACGACAACGTCCTGTGCAAGCAGGAGGCCGAGACCCTGGCCGAAGAAGAGGCCGAGGAGACCAAGGCCGTCAAGACCGCTGCCGCCCCCGCCGTTGAGGCTCCTGTTGTCGAGACCGCTTCTGCCACTGAGGCCTCCGCAGCTCCGTCCGCCCTTAAGGGCAAGGATCTGAGGGTTCTGGTTCTGTGCGCTGGCGCCGGCACCTCTGCACTGCTCGCCAACGCGCTTAAGGAAGGCGCCGACGAGCTGGGCATCGACATTACCGCCAACGCCGGTGCCTACGGCAGCCACTACGCCATCATGGACCAGTACAACGTCATCGTCCTGGCTCCGCAGGTTCGCACCTATTACAACGAGATGAAGGCCGACACCGACCGCCTGGGCATCACGCTGCTGTCGCCCAAGGGCAAACAGTACATCGACCTCACTAAGGATCCCAAGGGTGCCGTCGCCTGGATCGAGGAAAACCTCGAGGCATAAGACGCTGACACCACCTGCCGCTTGCAGACAATAAATGGCCCGTGCATCGATGTGTGATGCGCGGGCCATTTTGTTTAGACCGCACCCGTCCTCCTGTTCATCTCAATCTGTAACATCTAGCCGAGTTTTTCGGTCCTAGCTGTTACAGATCGAGATGAACGGAATAGGCCGAGCCGAAAATCTCAATCTGTAACATGTAGACCACTTTTGACCGTCTAGTTGTTACAGATCGAGACAAACGGAATAAGCCGGGCCAAAAATCTCGATCCGTAACATCTAGCCGAGTTTTTGGGTCCTAGCTGTTACAGATTGAGACAAACGGAATAGGCCGAGCACGTCTACGCCCGCAGGTCCTTTACGCTGGAACGTTCGACCAACACGCCCGAGACGAGCGTACGGCTTCTGGAGCTCGGGGCTTCCAGACCTGCGACGACCTCGTTAAGCGCACGGACGCCCAGCTCGCGGTGACGGAACTTCACCGACGTCAGAATCGAGTTGGGAATCGTCTTGTAAAGCTCGTCATCAAAGCCGATCACGGACACGTCGTCGGGCACACTGAGCCCTTTGTCACGTAGAGCCATCATCACGCCGTTTGCCATGCAGTCGTTAGCAGCGAGGACCGCCGTGCAATCGGGTTTATCGGCAAGCACAAGGCCCGCGGCATAGCCACTATCCGCATTCCAATCGCCTTGCAGAGGCTCGGGCGGCTCAATGCCATGCGCCTCGAGTGCCGCTCGCCAACCTTTCATACGGCACTGGCTCGACAGCGCTTCTTTCTTACCAGAGACGAAGTACACGTTCTTGTGCCCGTGATTCAAGAAGTACTCGCACGCCATGCGCGCGCCGCCCTCTTGATCGTCACTGACGGTGGAGCAGGTAGGATGTTCCATCGGTGTGATAATCACCGTCTTGAGGTCTTTCGGTGCCTCAAAAGTATCAAAGTCATCGACCATCTGACGCAGGTTGAAGATCATGCCATCAACAGGCAGCTGCGACATCCTACGCGCCGCTTCGGCAAGGGTCATCTTCTCCCCCGCCCGCTTTTTAATCATCGTGAGCGCAAAGCCGCGTTCTTCGGCGGCATCTGCGATACCGTCAATCATGTCCACGGCACCGCCCGACAAGTGGAACAGCACCACGCCGATGCACCCGTAACGGCCCAACTTGAGCGAACGCGCGGCAAAGTTCGCCCGGAACCCGAGCGCTTCCATTGCGGAATGGACCTTATCGCGTGTCGACTCTCGCACGCTACCGGGCTCGTTAATCACACGCGAAACCGTCTTGAGAGAAACACCCGCGGCAATCGCCACATCGTTCATTGAGACATTTTTCTTGTCCATCGTTGCCACTACTTCTCCACTCGGTTCTCTATCGCTTGTTTTTTGCGTTCTAGCATACACCACCTGCCTGACTGATCAATCAACCGTTTACCGGACAATATCGACCGCTCACCCGTATATCCTTGTTGCTCTTCCAAAAATGACAACGTTGTCATTAACGAAATGACAACGTTGTCATTTCGCAATGCCTTCCTTGAGCAGGAAGGTTTCCGGGCAGTCCTGACCATCCATCGACGACCAGTTCCATCCACATGCATCGCGCATCAAGTAGCAAAGGAGCTCTATGGACGCCATCGTAAAGATGCTCGAAAAGCATCAGCCGTTCTGTGAGAAGATCTCGAGGAACATCTACCTCCAGGCTATTAAGGACGGATTCCTTGGGTGCATGCCCATCGTCCTCACCTCTTCGATCTTTCTGCTCATTGCCACCCTTCCCGGCGTAGTCGGCATCACGCTGCCCCAGCCGCTCATCGACTGGTGCAACAAGCTGTACAACTTCACCATGGGCGTCATGGGCATCATGGTTGCCGGCACCACTGCCAAGAACTTTACGGCTTCCATGAACCGTCGCATGCCCGCCGGCAAGGTGCTCAACGACGGCTCCATCATGGTGGCCGCCCAGTGCAGTATGCTTTTGCTCGCCGTTACGCAGTTCACCACCAAGTTCAACGGCTCCGAGCTTTCGGTCTTCGACTGCACCAGCATGGGTACGCGCGGTCTGTTCTCGGCCTATATCGCCGCGTTCATCACCGTGCGGGTCTACAAATTCTGCGTCTCGCGCGATCTGACCATTAAGCTGCCCAAGGAGGTCCCGGGCGCCATCGCTCAGAACTTCCGCGACATTATCCCCTTTGGCGGCGCTGTCATTATCTGCGGCATCATCGATGTGGTTGTGCGCAACCTCATGGGCGTTCCGTTCTCCGAGCTGCTCATCAAGCTGCTCTCCCCGCTCTTCACTGCGGCAGAAACCTATCCTGGCCTCATCCTTATCCAGGCAGCCACCGCGTTCTTCTGGTTCATCGGCGTCCACGGCCCTTCGATTGTCCAGCCGGGCATCGACCCCATCCGTCTTGCCAACCAGGCTGAGAACCTGCAGGTTCTGCTGGCCGGCGGCCACCCCGCCCACTCCCTCACCTTTAACATGTCGCTCGTGGGTGAGTTCGGCGGCACTGGCGCTACGTTCATCGTGCCGCTTCTGCTGATTCTCTTTATGAAGTCCAAGCAGCTCAAAGCCGTCGGTAAGGCCTCGATTGTTCCTGTTGCCTTTGCTGTCAACGAGCCGCTGCTCTTTGGCGCGCCGATGATCCTTAACCCCTACATGCTCATCCCCTTTGTTGCCGCCGGCTGCGTCAACGTAAGTGTTGCCAAGTTCTTTATCGACAACGTGGGCATGAACGGCTTCTCCTTCGTGGTGCCTTGGGCTACCCCTGCCCCCATCGGCATCTTCATCACCACGAACTTCCAGCTTATCGCCCTGGTATTTGTCGCGATCATCATCTTGCTGGACGCCATCATCTACCTGCCGTTCTTGAAGGCATACGATAAGCTGCTCTGCGACCAAGAGGCCGAGCGCGCCGCCGAGCTGGGTCTCGAGTCCGATGGTGCTGCCACCATCACCGCCAGCACCTCTGCGCCCGCTGTCGAGCAGACCGCCGCTGCCGCCGACAGCAAGCCTGTCGCCGATCAGCCCGAGCCCGCCTCCGACGCATCCGCTAAGAAGGATGTCGATGGCCTGAAGGTCCTCGTCCTGTGCGCCGGCGCCGGCACCTCTGCCATGCTCGCCAACGCCATCAAGGAAGGTGCTGCGCAGACCGGAGAGAACATCGCTTCCTCCGCAGGCGCCTATGGCCAGCACACTGCCATCATGGATCAGTACGACGTTATCGTGCTCGCCCCGCAGGTTCGTAGCTACTACAACGACATGAAGGCCGACACCGATCGCCTGGGCATTAAGCTGCTCGCTCCCCGCGGTAAGGAATATATCGACCTTACTCGCGACCCCGCTGGCGCCATCAAGTGGCTCCGCGAGAACCTCGACTAGTTCCTCCCTCTGTTGGTGCCCGGATTCCCGGTTCGGGCACCTCTCCCTATTCGTATCCCACAGAAAGGATGACTCATGACCAACCCCATGCAGTTCCCCGACGGCTTTGTGTTTGGCGGCGCCACCGCTGCTTACCAGGTTGAGGGCGAGACCCGTACGCACGGCAAGGGCAAAGTGCCCTGGGACGATTTCCTGGCTGCTCAGGGTCGCTTCTCCCCCGATCCCGCAAGCGATTTCTACAACAAGTACCCGGTCGATATCGACCTGTGCCAGCGCTTCGGCATCAACGGTATCCGTGTCTCCATCGCTTGGAGCCGCATCTTCCCCAGCGGCACTGGTGAGATTAACCCCGAGGGTGTTGCCTTCTATCACGAGCTCTTTGCCACCTGCAATAAAGCCGGCGTTATCCCCTATGTCACGCTCGATCACTTCGATACGCCCGAGGCCTTTTACCAGAACGGCGGCGAGGGCTTCCTGACGCGCACGACGATCGACGCCTTTGTCGAGTACGCCAAGTTCTGCTTTGCCGAGTTCACCGAGGTCAAGCACTGGTTTACCTTTAACGAGATCCCCGCGACCGCCGAGGGCAGCTTTATCGTCGGCAACTGGCCGCACGGCGAGAAGTATCGCCTGGACAAGGCCTTCCAGCTCATGCACAACATGATGGTGGCCCACGCCAAGGCTGTTGTCGCCTTCCATGAGGGCGGCTTTGAGGGCGAGATTGGCATTGTCCAGAACCTGGAGCCCAAGTATCCCCTCGATCCCAACAGCGCTGCCGACTGCGAGGCCGCCCGCATGGCCGACGTCATCAACAACCGCTGGGTACTCGACGCCACCTTCCGCGGCCACTATGCAGCCGACACCATGGAGGCTGCGACCAAGCTGGCCCATATCGCCGGCGGCGAGCTCGACGTTCGCGACGAGGACATCGCCGCGCTGACCGCCGCGCTCCCCTACAACGATTGTCTGGGCGTCAATACCTACAAGTGCCAGTTCCTGCGTGCCGCCGAGGGCGAAAACGACATCAACCACAATGGCACCGGCGACAAGGGCTCCTCGCGCTGGTTCCTCAAGGGCGTGGGCGAGGCATGCGTGCGCGAAGGCATTCCTACCACCGATTGGGACTGGATCATCTATCCCGAGGGCCTCTACGACCTGCTGCTGCGTATTAAGAACGATTACCCCAACTACAAGAAGATCTACATCACCGAGAACGGCATGGGCTATAAGGACGACTTCGAGGACGGCTTTATCGACGACGCCCCTCGTATCGACTACATGCGTCAGCATCTCGCATGGATCCTCAAGGCAATCGATGGCGGCGTAAACGTCGACGGTTACTTTGTGTGGTCGCTGCAGGACCAGTTCTCCTGGACCAACGGCTATAACAAGCGCTATGGCCTGTTCTACATCGACTTTGAGACCCAGAAGCGCTATCCCAAGGCGAGCGCGTACTGGTACAAGAACGTCGCGGAGACCGGCCTGCTTATGGCCTAACTTTTGCCGCATACCCCCTGTCGGCCGCATGCGAATCCCTCCACGGGTTCGCATGCGGCCTTTTTGTTTTGGTGGGCCCGAACAGGCCGTTTGTCTCAATCTGTAACATCTAGCCAAGTATTTCGGCCCTAGCTGTTACAGATCAAGACAAACAGAGCGCCCGAGCAGAAATATCTCAATCTGTAACACGTAGCCCACTTTTAACCGTCTACCTGTTACAGATCAAGACAATAAGATAGTCAAATCCAAACTTTCCAAGCAGTTATGAAGCATGGTTTCTAGTTTTCGGTATCACGAACATACTTTCGGTGTCATTTAATGGTATTATGATATCGAAAGTATGTTCGTGATATCGAAAGGAGCCGCATGCGCCAGTTCGATTACACCACAGTCCCAGCGGAACTCGAGGCAACTCCAATCACCAACCTCCTCCTCTCGATACGCGAGCATAAAGGCCGACAGCTTGCTCTGAGTCAAGTTAAACCCGAACTTCTATCGTCACTTATGGAGGAAGCTAAGATCCAAAGCACCCAATCCTCCAACGGACTTGAAGGAATTGTTACCACCCAAAAAAGACTCAAAGCAATCATGGCGTATTCCGCCAAGCCAAGCTCCCGCGCAGAGGAAGAAATCGCTGGATACCGAGATGTGCTGTCGCTTATTCACGAGCAACACGATTCCATTCCCGTAACGCCATCGGTCATTTTGCAGTTGCATCGTGACCTCATGGCGCACACGGCAATCTCGTATGGGGGCCATTGGAAAGATAGCGATAACGAAATCATCTCCATCGACAATCAAGGCAATCGATTTGTGCGCTTTAGGCCGCCTTCGGCCCTAGCAACCCCCGGACTTATCGAAGAAGCCTGTCGGTCCCTCAACGACGCCTTATCTCGTCAAGTTTGCGACCCCCTCCTTATATCATTCCGCTTCATCTTCGATTTTGTCAGCATTCATCCCTTCAACGATGGCAATGGCAGGATGAGCCGGCTCCTTACAACGCTGCTACTCGAAAAGACTGGATACGACGTTGCGCGTTACATCAGCATCGAACGACTTATTGAAGACAACAAGGCGCTCTACTACAACGCCCTCGCTGCAAGCTCCACTGGATGGAATGAAAATCAAAACACCGAAGTACCCTTTATCCGTTTCATGCTCGGAACAACCCTGGCCGCCTACCGACAGCTCGAGCAGCGTACCTTAATTGAATCAAGCACTCGTCCCATGTCGAAGCAAGCGCGCATCGCTGTTCTATTTCAACAGAGACCCGGCGTCATTAAGAAATCCGACATCCGATCCAACTGCCCCGATATCAGCGAGGTTACCGTTAAACGAACCCTCGGTCAGCTTGTTAGTTGCAGCGCAATCGAAAAAACAGGAGCGGGTCGTTCGACGGGCTACATACTCAAAGACGTCCATGCTCTAGAACTATTCTTGCAATCCACAATACCCGATAGCGAGGCCGCAATAACAAAAGAGGCTCCAAAGGATAAGCTCCTTGAACGTGTAAACCACGCCGAGGATGAAAGCAGAGAGGGGCTCTATGAAGACTACGATTCATTCTCAAGGGACATAAAGACGAAATACGGAGTCTAGTCATATCCCAGAATAGCCTCATCCTTGTTGCCCAAAGTTATTTACGCGTCATTGTGAAGCAATAACCCCTGCGCCGGCAGGGGCAGAAGTATCGTCTGTAGCATTAGCTAGCAGATGACCCGCGTGTGTTCCTCGATGGCGGCACGATCCTCGGCGGCGATGCCCGGCTCGCACACCACGGCGTCCAAATTGTCCAGGCGGCAGAAGGTGTAGAAGTCGCGCTTGCCGATCTTGCTGGAGTCGGCGATCAGATAGCGCGAGTCGGCCTTGCTAAAGGCGAGCTGCTGGATGCGGCCCTCTTCCATATTGGATGTAGACACGTCGCCGTCCAGAATGCCGTTGGCACCGATAAACGCCGCGTCGATGCCCAGCGCACGCAGGGTATCCTCGGCCGTTGGTCCCACAAAAGCGGCGGTGCGGCGACGGTACATGCCGCCCACCAGGCACAGGTCGCAGTCTTCGCGCGCCTCGAGCAGGTTAAACACCGAAAGCGAATTGGTCACAATGCGCAGGCGAAACGCCGGCAGCATCGAGGCCATCTGCTCAACCGTGGTGCCCGTGCCCAAAAAGATGGTCGAGCCTTCCTCGATAAGCTCCACAGAACGGCGCGCAATCTGCAACTTTTCCTCGCCATGCTTCGTGCGCTTTTCGCTGTGCGAATACTCATGGCGCAGCATAGCGTGTGGACGGCCCTGCGCACTGCGGGCTCCGCCGTGCACGCGCTCGATCTCGCCCAGGCTCGCAAGCTCCTCAAGGTCACGGCGGATCGTCATATCCGAGACACCTAACGCATCCGAAATCTCCTTGACCGAGACCGTTCCCTGTTCCTCGAGCAGCTGCCGAACCTTATCCTGTCGCTCCGCTTTAATCACGATGAGTCCTCGCTGTTCCACGCTCACGTCAATTCAAACAATAACGAACAAATTGTATCAGACTCGCGCGCGTCAGAAATGAACGCCCGCACAGCTCCAATCATCACTTTTTTGAGAAAAATACCCCCTGCTTTAGTGGGGTGTAGTGATAATCTCGCCTGTTCGCGCTACAGTTTGTCGGAAATACCTCGATGTTAGGAACCAAATGATCACTTCCGAGCTTTTCGGCACCGCGCCGTGCGGTACCCCCGTTCATCGTTACACCCTCAACGGGCCCGAGATCTGCGTTCGCATTATGGACTATGGCGCCACCGTGCTTGGTGTCGACGTGCCCGACATTCCCGGCAACGTGCGCGATGTGGTGCTGGGCTTCGATAAGCTCGAGGATTACTTTGACAACCCCGCCTGCTTTGGCGCGACCATCGGCCCCGTGGCAAACCGCACCGCGGGCGCCACGATCACCATCGCCGGCACGGACTGGCATATGCCCGCCAACGAGGGCGCCAACAACCTGCACAGCGATCTTGAGCACGGCCTGCATAAACGCGTGTGGGACGTTGAGCTCGACGAGGCCCATAACGCCGTGCGCATGACCACCTCGCTTGAGGATGGCGAGCTGGGCCTGCCCGGCAACCGCACCTTTACGGCCGTGTTTACCGTGACGCGCACCGGCGTCTTTCGCATCGAGTACGGCTGCGAGAGCGACCGCGCCACCTACGTGTCCATGACCAACCACACGTACTTTAACCTTGCCGGTCATAACGCCGGCATGGACTGTGAGCACT
The DNA here is from genome assembly GCA_902491915.1 of uncultured Collinsella sp. Lineage (GTDB taxonomy): Bacteria > Actinomycetota > Coriobacteriia > Coriobacteriales > Coriobacteriaceae > Collinsella. The sequence goes on along the minus strand of CABUJL010000004.1, from coordinate 29,628 downwards.
TCTTTGTTACCAACGCTGCCCACTACCTGCCCATCAACGAGCAGAACATCCCCACCGGCGAGATTGCTCCGGTCGAGGGCACGCCGTTTGACTTCCGCGAGCTGCGCCCTGTCGCTCCTGGCATGGAAGCCGATGACCCGCAGATTAAGCAGGCCCGTGGCTACGATCACTGCCTGTGCATCGATGGCTATCAGTACGGCCGTAATCTGCGCCGCGCGATGCACGTCGAGGAGATGTGGACCGGTCGTGAGCTGGACTACTACACCACCGCCCCGGGCGTGCAGCTCTACACCGGCAACTGGCTGGGCGACGAGCACGCCAAGGACGATGCTAACTATGGCTGGGGCGCCGGCTTTGCCCTCGAGGCAGAGATGTACCCCGACACGCCGCACCAGCCGCTGTTCCCGCAGGGCATTGTGGGCCCGGGTCACCCCTACAGCAATGTGATCGAATATCACTTTATGAGGCACTAAGCCCACAACGCAACATATCGCACAACAGCGCCCGCCGGCACACCGCCGACGGGCGCTGTTCTACCTAGTCATTGGGGACGTTCTTAAATGACTAGGTAGATGGGTCGGGATTGGAACTGGGGAGATAGCGGATTTCTAGCTCTATGCCAAGCGCCTGCAGTTCTTTGAGGGCAGCGACGTCTGCGTCGCTCACGGCAACCGCGGGCGCTATGGGGCGCTTGCCCTCCCCTGCTTGCATATGGCCAATGCTGATCTTGGTGATTGGCACGCCGCCCTTAACCAGCGCGAGCGCATCGGCGGGTGAGGCCACCATGATCAGAATCAACTGGCGCGGCGTTGCGGTATGAATGATGTCGATAGTTCTTTGCACCGAGAAAAACCTTGTCCAGACGCCTTCTGGCGCCGCCGCCCTCATTGGTGCCCATTGGCGCGAATCCGCCGCGATCTCATCGTTGACGATTAAAACAAGGTTGGAACCCACGACTTCGTTCCACAGCTCAACGTCTTGCCCGTAAATAAACCGGTCATCGATGCGTGTGAGAAGAATCTTGGGTTGAGCCATCGCCACCCCATTCTGTTTGAGACCCGTAAGAGCAAGACATCACGTCTCCAATATTAGTGCATTTAAAGTGAGAAAAGCCGTCAGAACACTTGCGCGGATTTGCGATGTCCCGTATCATAGACAGCCGTTGACGCCTCAGTTGCGTCATCACATGGCCGCCAGCGTAGCTCAGTTGGTAGAGCACCGCTCTCGTAAAGCGGGGGTCACCGGTTCGAGCCCGGTCGCTGGCTCCATTGCACAAGATAGCCGCCTTCGGGCGGCTTTTTTGTTGCCGATTTCGAGCGCGCATCCGCCAATCCAAGCACAACGCCGTCGGCAACTCCCCTACTCAACAACAAGCCCCGCCAACCGCAATCCCCAAGGGGACCGCGATCAGCGGGGCTCAAACGCGTTCCCCAAGGGAAATCACGCTAGCTCACGAGCAGTTCGTTACTCTTCCCAGTAAGCATCTGCAAGCAGCTTAAAGCAGATCTTCTTGACCGGCTGCGCGCCATCGTCCGGGAACTCGAGCGTGGGCATATGAGGCTCGCCGGCAACGAACAGTGCAAACTTATCGTCAGCAAGATCGCCGGCGATCGAGGCGTCGGAATCGACCAGATCGTAGTCGTCCTTCTCGTCAAACTCCTGGACCAGCGTCAAGCTGCCCGTAGCGACCTTAAAGGCCTCGCGACCCTCGACATCGATCTGCAGGTCGTGATAGCGCTGATGCGTCTCATAGTGAGCCTCGGCCTCGGGACGCGTCGTGGGAGCCATGACGTTCGCATAGACCTTGTCGCCCAGAATCGGATGGCTGCCGACCTCGAGCTGCGCCGGATCGTTCTCCTCGAGCCAGTCAATCAGCACATCGAGGCCCTTGAGCATTCCGCGATACTCCTCGATATCGCCCAATGCACCGTAAATCATCTAAATCCCCTCTCGGATCGTTTCTTTGGCGGCTACTCGATAAACGCGTTACCGACGCTGTTGCCGCCCACATACGTCTCGACCAGGGTAAGGTCGGGATTGAACACGACAACGTCGGCGTCGCGCCCCGACATAATGCTATCGCACTTGTCGTCGACATGAGCTAGCAAGCGATGCCGGGGCCGTCGCCCAAGCCCTTACAGCTCGGTCACGACAACGCCGTTGTAGACCTCGTCCCAACGGTCCATGACTAGATGACCGGTCATGGGATCCATGGCATTGAGCTTGCCGCAGGTGTTGGCGGTACGCAGCACCGTCTCGTCGTCTGCGCCAGCAGCAATGGCATGCGCGAAGCCAGCGATAGTGGAGTCACCAGAGCCCGTGGCGTTAACGGCAGGGATATCGGGCGTCTTTGCGCGGAACGCACGGCCATTGTGGAAGCCAACGGAGCCGGCAGCGCCCATGGACACGACGACCCAGGGGATATCGGAGAAGCGGGCATCAGAGGCGAGCGCGGCGCGGAGCTCGTCCACATCGTCGGTGGTAAAGCTCGTGCCCAGAAGGCCGTTGATCTCGGTCAGGTTAGGCTTGACCAGCTCGGGCTTAACCTCGGACTTGAGCGCTGCCTCAAGCGAAGCACCTGAGGTATCGAGCAGCACCTTGGCACCGGCGTTCTCGGCAATGCCCGTGATCTTGGCATAGTAGTCTGCCTCGACGCCGCGGGGCAGCGAACCCGAAATGGTGACGACGTCGGCCTTGCCCGCAAGCTCAGTAAACTTGGCGGTAAAGGCATCGAGTTCCTCGGGGGCAATTGTCGGGCCGCTCTCGAGCAGCTCGGTCTGGTTGCCGGCGTGGAGGATATTGAGGCAAATGCGAGTCTCGCCCTTGATGGGCACAAAGTCGTTGTTAATACCGTTGGCGTCCATGAGCTCAGCCATGTAGGCGCCCATGTGGCCGCCGAGCAAACCGGTTGCCACAACGTCGTCGCCCAGCTGACCCAGCACACGGGCCACGTTGAGGCCCTTGCCGCCGGCGGTCTTTTCGGGCGTCACACGGTTGACGTCGTCGATAACGAGCTCATCGAGCTGATAGCGCGTATCAACAGACGGGTTCATCGTAACGGTGAGGATCATATTTTTAGCTCCTTATCTCGCAGGCTCCTTGTGCCTCGCGATACGAGTCGACAAAACGGAATTACAGAATCTCAATCGTGAACGAGCGAACGACGGTCTCCTTGGGCTTGGCGATAAGGCAGCCGCGCTTATGCTCAAGCACGTCGTCCTCATCGGAGCAGGTCGAGAGACCGCCCCAAGGCTCAACTGCCACAAAATCGCCCTCGGGCTTACTCCACACAATGAGATACGGGAAGCCCTCAAAGCTCAGGCGAACGCCCTTGTCCTCACCCTTCTTGGAAAGCGTGACCTGACGGCTCTCGAGCACGTCAAAGATGGTCTCCGCAAAATCGAAGAGCTCATGCGACAGAGGCAGCGTCTTTCCCACCATGGGGTTCTTGGAGCGGTTTGCCACGTCAATCAATCCAGTCGAGGGAACGGCGGTGCAGAGCTCCGCAGCCTCGTCTTTCTCAAAGCGCAGCTCGTAGTCCGTATAGGCCTCGCCCTCATCGAGCGGACACCTAAATCCCGGGTGTCCACCGATAAAGAACGGCATGTCCTCGGTGCCCTCGTTGGTCACCTCGTAGGAGACGCGCACGGCAGTCCCCTCAAGCGCATAGCGGGCGACGAGCTTAAACGGGTACGGATAATCGCTCAGCAGCGCGGCGTTATCCTCCGAAGCCAGGCACATCGCCAGCTCGTTCTCGCCTTGACTCAGCAGCCTCCACTCCTGTTTGCGCGCAAACCCGTGGCGAGCGAGCTTTACATGATGCCCGGCAAACGTCATGGCGCTACCATCGCGCAGGCCTCCGCAAATCGGAAAGCAGACCGGCGCCTGGCCAGACCACACGGCGGGATCGCCCTGCCACAGATACTCGCGACCTCCGGCCTCGATCGAGGTAAACGAACCACCAGCCGTGGACACCTTAATAGAAATCGAATCGTTGGAGAGAGCGTATTCCATTGCCCATCCTTTCGAACAACTGCTTTTTGCTCGCAAGTACCCGTCTCGGCCCTGACCAAAGGACAAACCCGCACGTTCATCGATGCGTCCGGTATCCCAGCCATGTAACGGGGTACCATACAGACATTGATGCAATTACAGCTGAAAGGCCTTCTTATGCGAACCATCATCCTCTACGCCTCGCGCCATCACGGCAATACGAAAAAGCTCGTGGACGCCATCGTCGAGGCGCACCCCGAAATCGATACCCTCGACGTGAAGTCACTCGGTAAAAACGAGTATCCCAACCTGCACGAATATCATCTGATCGGTGTCGCCACGGGCATCTATTACTCCGAGATCGACAAGGACATGGCACGCGTGCTCACGAACGTGCTGCAGCCGCAGGACAAGGTGTTTGGCCTTATGACCTACGGTGGCAAAAACAAGTGGTACGGCAAGGATATCGATGGCATCTGCCGCATGAGGCAGGCCATCTTTATGGGTGTCTACGGCTGCCCCGGCTTTGATACGTGGGGGCCGTTCAAACTCGCCGGCGGTGTCCAAAAGGGACACCCGACCGCTGAGGAAATTAAGGGCGCCGTCGACTTCTTCGACAAGATCGAAGACGAATATGGCGATATCATCGTCGAAGAGTACGCCAAACGTGAGAAGCGTCTAGCATACGAGAAGGAGCATCCTGCAGGAGGCCTGGTGGCCGGCGTTAAGCGCACGGCAAAGAAGATCGCTAACAAGCTGTAACTGTGAAGGTGCTTTTGAGCGTTTAACCCATACGGCGGGTCCGAGCAGATTCGGGCCCGCCGTCTTTTTCTATCGTTACTCGGTAAAGGCGTTGCCGACGCTCTGGCCGCCAACATACGTCTCGACGAGGGTAAGCTCATGGTCGAACACGACAAAGTCGGCGTCGCGACCCGGCATGATGCTGCCGCACTTATCCTCGATGTGCGCGGAGCGTGCCGGCACCTCGGTTGCCATGCGAATGGCGATATCGGCGCTGGCGATGCCCCAGTCAACGATGTTCTTGACGCCCTGGGCAAGCGTGAGCACCGAGCCGGCAATGCTCTTGCCGTCGGCGAGCCAGCACAGGTTGTCCTTCATGATGACGTCCATGCCACCACTGGAGTAGCTGCCCTCGGGCATGCCGCCGCAGCCAAGGCAGTCGGTGATGAGCACCGTGTGCTGCCAGCCCTTTGCCTGCAGCAGCGCCTTGATGGCGGCAGGGTTTACGTGCTTGCCGTCACAGATGATCTCGGCGTAGGTCTCGGGCGTGGACATGGCAGCGCCCACGACACCGGGCTCACGGTGATGCAGCCCGCGCTGGCCGTTATAGGTATGCGTAAAGCAGCTGGCACCGGCGTTGATGGCGGCGATGCACTCATCGTAGGTGGCGTCGGAGTGACCGATGCTGGTCACCACACCCTTGGCGTTCAGAGCAGCCGCATAAGCAGCGGCACCGTCGCGCTCGGCCGCCATGGCGCTCTTAACGATGCGACCGCCCGCAGCCTCCTGCCACTGATCGAAGACCTCCTCGGATGGATCGATCAGGTAAGCGGGGTTCTGCGCGCCCACGTGCTTCATGGTAAAGAAGGGGCCCTCCAGATAGATGCCCTGAATGCGAGCACCGCAGAAGTCAGGGCCGCGACCCTCGTCCGCCTGGGCGATGGCGGCGCAGGCATCCTTGATCTGCTCGACGCCATCGGTGAACGTCGTGGGCAGCCAGCTGGTGGTACCGCGACGGGCGAGCTCGGTCGAGCTGATATCAATGCCCTCGGGATCGTTATCGGTAGTCGAGTGGTTATAGAAGCCATGGATGTGAGTATCGACCATACCCGGTGCGATCCACGATCCCGTGTAGTCCTTGATCTCGCAAGAGGGCTCGTCGGCCTGCCAGGCGCCAAAAACGCCATCCTCGACCATAAGATAGCCGCCCAGTTGCGGGCCTGCCGGCAAGAAGAACTTGTCAGCCTTAATTGCGTACGTGCTCATATGCACTCCTTGCTTCTAAAGCAGTTGACTGTGGTAATGCTTATACCCGGTCCATGTAAAAACAAAAAGCGCCCGCCCGCCGTTATGAGCGGACGGGCGCCCTTACAGGGGGACGCGATTAAGCGGTGAAGGGGTGAATCGTCACGCCCTTAACCACGCGGTTGACCGTGCCGGTGGGGCTCGGCGTATCGGGCGTGTTGCCCACGCGCACGGAGTTGAGCAGGCTGATAGCCTGGGCAAACATCACGAACGGCAGGGCAAGGTAGCCCTCGGGAAGCGCCTCGTAGCCCTTAAAGGTGAAGGACTCGCCCTCGTAGACGGTAGCGCCATCCTGCTGAACGGCAACGGTGTGCTGAGCAATCTTGTCGCCACCGATCTCGTTGAGGATGTCGATGTCGTACTGACGGGTGTAGGCGTCGTTGTTGACGAACACGAAGACGAGCGTCTTATCGTCGACGAAGGACTTAGGTCCGTGACGATAGCCCATGGAGGTGTCGTAGGAAGTAGCAACCAGACCGTGAGCGAGCTCGAGAATCTTGAGCTGGCTCTCCTGGGCAAGACCACCGAAGGAGCCAGAACCCAAGTAGGTCACGCGGTTGAAGTCGCCAGCCAGGTAATCGGCGATCTCAGACTCACGAGAGATGACCTCCTCGCCCATCTTGGCAATCGTCTCGACCCACTCGGCCTTCTGCTCGTCAGAGGCAGTGTTGAAAATAAGGGTGGAGAGCAGGGTCATGCAGGAATAAGAGCCAGTCATGGCGAAGCCCTTGTCGTTGGCGCGCGGAATGAGCAGCGTCAGCGCATTGGGATCATCGGCAGACTCGACGGCGAGCTTGCCCTCGGGAGCGCAGGTGATGTTGAGGAACTTGACGTTGTGGACGAGCTCCTTGGCAACGGCAACGGCGGCAAGGCTCTCGGGGCTGTTGCCAGAGCGAGCAAAGGAAACCACGAGCGTGGGATCCTCGGCGCGCAGGAAGTCGCGCGGGGCGCTCACGATGTCGGTCGTGGCGATGGGCTTAAAGTCGTAGAGATCAGTGTTGCCAGCGTGACGCAGGTACGGGGCGCAGGTATCGCCAACGTAGTCGGACGTACCGGCACCGGTGAAGACAACGGACAGACGACCCTCGCCCATAGCGCGAGCCTCGGCCAGGAAGGCCTCGATGGCCTCCTTGTTCTCGCGATAGATGTTGAGCGTATCACGCCAAAGCTCGGGCTGCTGAGCAATCTCGGCCGTGGTGATCTGGGCGCCGAGCTCGGTGAGCTCCTCGACACTCTTCTCGAACATTTCTAATACCTCTCTCTAGAAGTAATCCTCTGACGTGCAATTATACACTTCGGTTGGTTATCTGGTAGTAACCAGTTAAATGCAAAGAATCACCATATGGAAACGATGCGAGCACTAGTTACTGCGCTGGTGGTAAACCTTGTATTTAAACTGATCGGCACGAGCAACCGAGAGTGTGTACTCCACTACCTCGTTTGACTCGTTATACGTAGTCCTGACCAAATCGAGCACAGGCGAGCCCTCGACAATTCCCAAAAGGTGGGCATCGGTGGGACGGGCTATGCTCGCATAGAACTCCTCTTCGGCCACGCGAATCTTTTGCTGAAAGTCCTGCTCAATCACATCGTAAAGCGGCTTACGCTCCAGCAGCGGTCGCTTTAGGGACAGAAATTGACGAACCGGTAGATAGCTGCGTTCGACCATCATGGGCATGTTGTCGGCAGAGCGAAGGCGCTTGAGCTTAAAAATGCGATCACCGATGCGCAATCCCATATGCTCGGCCAGATTCTTATCGGCCTCCATCTCGCAAAACTCGAGAATCGTGGTCTCGGGTTCTCGACCCATCGCGCGCATCTGCTCGGTAAAGCTGTAGGACTGCATAAGATTGGTTGCTTTTGCCGAACGGTCGGTCACAAAGGTACCGCGACCGTGCTGCCGAACCACCAGTCCTAAACGCTCCAGTTCCTGCAGAGCCAGGCGTACCGTAGTGCGCGAGAGACCATAGCGCTCCGAAAGTTCGCGCTCGGAAGGAATCATGTCACCGGCGCGATATTCATGGTCAATCTTTTCGGTCAGAATATCGACCAGCTGATCGTACAGCGGTTGCTTACGCGCTCCGATCGCCATCCTATCCTCCCTTTTGCTCGAATTCGGCTAACTACCTAGGGTGTTATGCATTATCTGTCTGCCACACCCGAATCATTAAGAAAACAAAAGCCGCGCGCTCTTTCGAGCACGCGGCTTTTAACATACACATGGCTTAAGGGGTCGGGGTGTGAGCCGCGTAGGGACACACCCCTCAAGCTAGAGCCTTACCAGATGCTCGGCCAGAGACCAAGCGGGCCAGCGCCCAGGATGCCAAGGACGAAGAGCAGGAGAATGCCCTTGGTCGGGGTCCAGCTGTGCTTAGCGAACATGTAGTAAAGCAGCAGCGTAAGCATAAGCGGGACGAGCTTCGGGACGATGGTGTTGAGGGTGTCGGCAACAGAGAAGTTGACCGGATCCTCGGTAACGGTGCCGTAGGTCACGGACTCCATGCCGTTACCCAGATCGGTGACGCCGCACTCGACAGCGTTGCCGTCGGCATCGGAAGCGGTAAGGGCGTTGCCGTCCTTATCGGTCATGGCGATGGTACCGGCCTCAGCGGTCTCGGTATCGATGCCCTCCATACCGGTGAAGTTCTCGGCCTCCTTCTCGGAGACGATCACGGTAGTAGCGGAGAGACCACGGGTGGTGCCGTTGGGGATCTGGAGGTTGATCTGGGTGCCACCCATGGTGACGACCAGGCAACCGACGACGAAGACGCCCATGATGGAAGCGGCACGCGTGAAGGCCTGCATGTTGGCGGTCAGAGCGTCAATAGCACTGGTGCCAAGCTTGTAGGACCAGTTCATGAGCCAGAAGCGCAGAGCGAACTGGACGACGTTGAAGATCACCAGGAAGATGATCGGTGCAGCGGCGTTGCCGTTGATGGCCATGTTGGAGGTGATGCCGGCCGTGATAGGCACGAGCGTCAGCCAGAACAGGGCGTCACCGATACCACCGAGCGGGCCCATTGCGGCGACGCGGACGGCGCGGATCGTGGGGATGTCAACCTTGTTCTGCTCGAGCGAAAGCACGATGCCCATAACAAAGGTGACAAGGAACGGGTGGGTGTTGAAGAACTCCAGGTTGTGGCTCATAGAAGCCGCGAGGTCGTTCTTGTTGGTGTGGATCTTCTCCAGACCGGGGATGATGGAGTAGAGCCAGCCAGCGGCCTGCATGCGCTCGTAGTTGAACGATGCCTGCAGGAAGCAGGAGCGCCAAGCCATCTTGTTGAGGGTCTTCTGGTCGAGCTGCGGAGCAGGAGTGAGATCCTCGTAGTGCTCCGGGATCACATACTCATTAGATGCCATCTTCGAAGTCACCTCCGTCAGAAACAGCTGCACCCTTCAGCTCGGTCTGCTGCTGGAAGTCCCAGAAAGCGATGCCGAAGCCGATGAGAGCGAGGATGAGCAGAGCAGGGGTTGCCAGCGAATCGTTGGCAACGGTGATGAGCGCGAGGCCAAAGCCCATGAGGAAGAAGCCCCACATATCGCGGTTCATCATAACCTTGAGCAGGACAGCGAAGCCGACGAAGCGCATCATGCCGCCTGCAGCGGACAGACCGGTCTGCAGCCAAGTCGGGATGGCGGAAGCGATGGTCTGACCAATGGTAGCGCCAGCGATGAAGAACAGGGTGACGACGACAGCGAAGATCAGGCCGAGCAGAGCCATGGCGAAGTAGTTCAGGCGCTCGATGCCCTTGGTGTCCGCGTTGTGAGCCATGTTATCGGCCGTGGACATAAGCGGGGACATAAGCGTGAAGACCAGGGTAACGCCGAGCTGGCCAAGCAGAGCGAACGGAATGGCGAGACCGACTGCCGCGTTGGGCTCGAGGCCCGTGGCGATAGCGAGAATGGCTGCCATGATGCCGCCGATGACGGCGTTAGGCGGCTGAGCGCCTCCGATCGGCATGTTGCCGATCGTCATGAGCTGATAGGTACCACCCACGAGAAGACCGGTGTTGAGGTCGCCAAGGATAAGACCGATGACGGCGCCGGTGACGATGGGCTGATAGAGAGACTCGAGGAAGTCAAACTGGTCGATTGCCGCGATGAACGTGACGACGAAGACCAGAGCGATCTGGATGATCGAGTATTCCATCTTGCTCCTCCTTTCAAAATGTATGTACGCACTTTGGATTTCACGTACAGAACGTCAGGGTTTCACTCCTGACAACGTGGATCACGAGGATTACGAGAAGAGCTTGCTCGTGTCCTCAACAGGCGTGCTCGGAACGCGCCTGATCTCCAACTCCACCCCCAATTCCTGCAGCTCTTTAAACGCAGCGACATCCTCGTCGTTAACTGCGACGGAGGTGGCGACTTGGCGCTTTCCTTCCGACATGTGCATGTTGCCGATGTTTACCTTCTTTATAGGCACACCGCCCTTGACGAGCGTAAGCACGTCTTCCGGTGTTTCGGCCACGATGAAGATCTTCTGGCGCGGGCTCGCCTTGCCAATGACGTCGATGGTCTTCTGCAGAGAGAAGAAACGCGTAGCGACGCCGGCGGGAGCGGCCATCTTCATGAGGTTCTGGCGCATGGTGTTGGACGCCACGTCGTCGTTGGCGACGAGGATGAGGTTGGAGCCCAGGGTGGAGTTCCACTGGGTGGCAACCTGACCATGAACCAGTCGGTTATCGATGCGGGTAAGAAGAATGTTGGGTTCTGCCATGTTGATCAGCTTCCTTTCGTTATTTGCTGACGACAGTTACTTGATCTCCTGAATCGCGTAACGCGAAACATCTACGACGGCTCCGGATCGGACTTTGATCTGGACCTTCTCGCCTTCGATGCCTTTGACGGTTCCGTAGATACCGCCGGCGAAAAGAACCTCTTGACCCGGCTTGAGCTCGGTGTGCAGCTCCTTGAAGTACTTCTGCTTCTTCTTCATGTTGATTTGCGACCAGATGGTGTAAATCAAGCCCATGATGACAAGCAGGCCTAAAAGGGCGACCGAGGAGCTCAGGACGTTGGCTCCGAAATCGGCCATTAGATGCCGTCCTCGTCGCCGAAGATATCCTCTTCGTCGGAGCCGGCAACGGATGCGACCGTCTGGGCGGTGATGCCCGTCTGGCCAACGGTCACGGCCTGCTCGCCAAGCTCGGCGAGCGTGGCGTTGCCGCGGAGGAACAGAAGCTCAATAACCATGGGAAGGTTGGTGCCGGTCAGAACCTCGACGTTGTCGACATCCTGGGCAATCATCATCGCCTGGTTGAACGGGGTGCCACCAAGCAGGTCGGTAAAGACGAGCACGCCATCGCACTCCTCGCGCATGGCGGTAATAGCGGTGCGGAGATCCTCACCGTAGGAAGCAGCCTGGTCGCCCTCAAAAGGAACGACGGTAAAAGCGGGCTGGTCGCCAGCAACCATAGCGATAGCGCTTGCGAGGCCGGGTGCGAACTGTCCATGACCGGTAAGAATAAAGCCAACCATTCAAATTTCCCTTCCGAAGGTGTGTACGATCTGAGTCCGATGATTTTCGGAAGCCAGCGGGCGCTCGCCCTTAAAGCTTCTTAGAAAGCGTACTTTGAAGACCAGTGGTTTCTAAACTGGTAGTAACCACGTGACGTGTTGTTGTCACTATATCACCCCAGAAGAGGTCGCTTTCGTTGATTCATACGGTAAAACGTTTTTGCACCGCTCACGGTGATAAATCGACCGTTTACCGGTCGTTAACACTTCTACCTGCGGTTTTGAAACCGTTCCGAAATGCTTTGGCAAAAGATCGGATCTTTTCCTGTGTCTAAACAACGCAGGGCGGCTAAAAATAGCGTGTAGAAAAATTGCAGGTCATTGTGAAGATATGTGAATTGGTCTTTTTGACTTAATACCAGTTAGAACCAGTTTTGAGATTATCGGTGAACGGTAGTTTTCGACCGTTCACCGGTTACTTGCAATCGTTTGCAGTCGTTTTCCCAGATGAATTAGGGGAACCCGATGGAGCGCTTGCGCGATCACAGGAAATTTTGGCATTTGTCCTTATCCCCCACGCGCCAAACTCCGGCATCCAAAATGAGCTAAAAGCTCACGCTAATCGTTTTCAATCATTACTTACTCAGTATCCGTAATTATTTATCGTTTATCGTTAATTCTGATATGATACAAGTATCATCCCAAACGCCGATTGGAGGGGTTATGGTCCATCGAAACGCATCTATATCGAATGAAACCATCAGCCGCGAACAGACGGTAGCCAAACTGAGGAAGCTCGCTCGCATCTGCAAATGGGCCACGATCTGCATTACCACCGCGCTCGCTCTGGGGCTCCTCGCAGTCATTGCGATTGACCTTCTAATCATATTGCCTGGCCTCTCCCAAGGCCCGTGTCTCCAATCCGTAGAACTTCAAGCCGGCGAAGGGCCGTGCCTTGCTATCGTCGGTACCGATGCGCAGGCCCCACTTATGCTCGTCGCACACGATGGTCACACTGCCATAGGGAGCCTCTTGATGACATGTCTCGCGCTTACCATCGCGATAAGCGTGCGTAGGCTTTTCTTCAACATTGAAAAGGAAGGCAGGCCCTTTGACCTTGAATGTAACCAGACACTTCGTAAAGTAGGACATTTATTCCTTATCGGCGGCGTTGCCGTGAGGCTTCTTGGCGCCGTAATCACGGGAATGATACTCTCAGGATTTGGCGGCAGCTTTACGGATGCGTTCGTCGGCCAGTTATTCGAGCCCTCCATGCTCTTTGCAGGCCTGATTATTTGCCTGATTGCCAGCATCTTCCGCTACGGGTATATCCTGCAAAAACAAGATGACGAGTTGCTCTAGGGGGAATCCATGATTATTCTGCGGCTTGACCGCATGCTCGCCGAACGCAAGATCTCATCCAAAGAGCTTGCGGAACGTGTGGGCATCTCCCGGGTCAATATGTCACGCATTAAGACGGGCAAGGTTTCTGCCATACGTTTTTCAACTCTTGACGCGATATGCCGGGCACTCGACTGCCAACCGGGCGATGTACTGGAATATATATCCGACGATGAAGCCGATAGCCTTTTTGGGCTTAAAGATGAATAGCCATAATTAAACTGCCGATCACGCTCTCAACGCAAATAGCCCGCCAGAACGACTTCCGTACTGGCGGGCTATTTGCTGTCTATCGGCTAGATGCTCGATGAACCGTGCAACTCTTTACGCAAACAGGCCGTAGATGCTGATGTTGGCCTTGGCGTAGAGGCCGTTAGCATACTCGGTCCACTTGGAGCTGGCGCTCGAAGCCTGCGAAGAGTACTGCTGGTAGGCGGTGTAATAGGCGGTCATGGCCTGCTTGTAGGTAGCGCTATCGGCCGTAAAGGCATCATCGGCAAAGGCCTTGGCATAGGTGCTGTCGGCATCCTTCCAGGTGCCCTTCTCGCTATCCCACTCGTCACCGGCAAGGTTGATGATGTAGTCGGCGTAATCCTTGCTCGCGGTCTCCTCGTTGCCGTCAGCAGGCTCGGTCGGAGCGGTCGGCATGCTTGCGGAGCTGTCGCCGACCTTCTTCTTGTAGAGCTTCTGCAGCGTCGCGGACTGACGGACGATCTGCTTGGCCTGATCCTTGGACACGCCATACTGCGTGGCCATGGTCTTGTAGTCGGAGGTGCCGATGGAATCCTCGGCGTACTTCTTCATTTCCTTAGAAGAGACGGTGATGCCCTCGTCCTCGGCAGCGTCCAGCAGGATCTTGTTGCGCACGTAGGACAGGATGACGTCGGCAGAGGGAGCGGTGTAGTTGCCATCGCCATCCTTGACGGTGTCGAGGCTGTACTGGCTCTCAATGGCCTCGCGCGCGGTGATGTCGCTCTTCTTGCCGTTGTAGCTGTAGCTTGCCACGGTCGAATCGAGCTGGTCCTTGGTGAGGGTCGCCGAGCCGACGCCCTTGCCGCCAAAACCACCGTTGCCGATAAAGAAGCCAATCACGGCAGCAATCACGATAGCGACCACAAAGGCGACAATCATCGTCTTCTTGTGCTTGGATGCATGGTCGTCCGCGTCGGAGTCGTCGTCCTCGTCCTGCTCCTCGGGTATGAGGTTCTCGTCGGCGGCGTCCGCGGCGATCTTTGCCTCCAGGCGAGCGTCCTCCTCCTCGGCCGTCGTACCGGCAGCAATGTGCTCGGCAGACGTACCGGCGACCAGATCGATCTTCTCCTCCTCATCACCGTCGGGGCCTTCGCCGCGCTCGATAATCTGGATGCCGTCGATCTCGTCCTTCTCGTCCTTCTTTTGAATCAGACCCATATCAGTTACTCCTTGTTAGGAAACATAGTCCGCAATAGAATACGCCCGACAGAGCGCCGGGCGTATTGATTCTCAGGTTATACGCAAACACTTAAGTACTATTTAGGCGTTTGCAGTCTGCATGCCTTAGGCCAGGTGCGCGATAACGGCATCGGCAAAGGCCTGCGTGCCCACAGCGCCCTCAACGGAGCCGGTCTGGGCACGACGAACGTCGCCGGTAACCTGCTCACCCTCGTCGAGCGTGGCAGAAACGGCGGCGCGAATGCGATTGGCCGCGTCGTTCTCGCCCAGGTGATCGAGCATCATCGCAGCAGAGAGGATCTCGGCCGTGGGGTTGGCGATATCCTGGCCAGCGATATCGGGCGCGGAGCCGTGCGTCGCCTCGAAGATGGCGCAGTCGGCACCGATGTTGGAACCGGGGGCCATCCCTAGGCCACCCACCAGGCCAGCGCACAGGTCGCTCACGATGTCGCCGTACAGGTTGGGCAGCACCAGGACATCGAAGTCGTTGGGGTTCTGGACCAGACCCATGCAAGTGGCGTCGACGATCTTGTCGTTGAACTCGATATCGGGATAGTTGGCAGCCACCTCGCGCGCCACGCGCAGGAACAGGCCGTCGGTCGCCTTCATGATGTTGGCCTTGTGCACGGCCGTCACCTTTTTGCGGCCGCAGCGGCGGGCGTACTCAAAGGCGTACTCCACAATGCGGCGGCTCTTGGCGATAGAGATGGGCTTAATTGAGATGGCGGAATCGGCGGCGAAGGTCTTTTGGCCCGAACGCTCGACAAGCTGCGAGAGCTCCTCGACCTCGGCAGCGCCCTCATCGAACTCGATGCCGGCGTAGAGGTCCTCGGTGTTCTCGCGCACGATGACCAGGTCGACGTCGCGGAAGCGCGAGCCGTCGCCCGGCTGCGACAGGCAGGGGCGCACGCAGGCGTACAGGTCAAAATGCTTGCGCAGGGCGACGTTAACGCTGCGGAAACCCGTGCCGACCGGCGTGGTGATGGGGCCCTTGATGGCAACCTTGGTCTCGGCGACCGCATCGAGCACGTGTTGGGGCAGCGGCGTGCCAAACTCGTCCATGACGCCGGCACCGGCCTCCTGGACGTTCCAGTTAATCTGGACACCGGCAGCCTCGACCACGCGGCGCATGGCCTGCGTAATCTCGGGACCGATACCGTCACCGGGAATCAGGACTACATCGTGCGCCATAATCTGTTACTCCTCGTCTTCGGCGTCGTCAGATTTTTTAACGCTAGCACGCTTCTTCTTTTTGGAGAGATCCAGGCCAAAACGTTTAACAAGCATTTCGCAAATCTCGCTCGAACGGGCCTTGAGATAGCTGCCCTTGCCGTTCTCGGCATCGAACTTAAGGCGCAGCGCAAGCTTCTCGGCGACCTCGGCGTCGATCTCGCCCTGGCCAAACTCGTACAGGCAACCGAGCATGTCGCGATACTCAAGGTCGCCGTGGTAGCACTGAATGGCCTCGTCCAGGATGGGCCAAGCCTCGCGCGAACGCTCGACGCTCGTGGCGCCCCACACGCACAGCAGGCGGAAGGCGGCATAGCGCAGCGTGGACGAAATCTCGTCGAACAGCGCGGTCTCGGCGCCCTCAAAGGCATCACCCAGCTGCTCGGGGCAGGTGGTGGCGAGCGCCGTCAGGGCATCGAGGGCCTCCCAGCGGGTCTGCGCCTCGGGGCGGTCGAGCGCCTCGATCAGCGCGGGCACGCAGGGCACGACGCGCTGCGGATCGCGCTCGGCAAGCAGGTGCAGCACACGAGCGGCAAACTGGCGGATGCGGCGCGTGGGGCAGCCGAGCTCCTGGACCAGACGGTCGACGGCGTTCTCGTTCTCCTCTGCCAGCTGAAGCTGTGCCAGCTCCTCGTCGGTGAGCTGTTCGTCTTTGTTTTCTGCCATAGTTACCTCTTCTTACTATTTCTTAGCGTGCTTGCCAGCACCCTTGCTGTCATCGGTGACCGAGATGAGCTGTCGGTCGGCCGCGCCATTGCGACGCGCACGGCGACGCTCCTCGGCGTCGCCCGCGTCGGCGGCGGCGCGGTGAGCCTTGTTGACGTTAAAGACCTCGTCGTGCTTGCGCCACGGACCGACGGACTCGCCAAAGCTCATCTTAAGGCCGGCGATAAAGCCGCCGAGCCAGCCGATCGGCGCAAACTGCACCAGCGGGAACAGCGAAAACACCCAGGTCAGTAGAACGACTGCCGCCGCGCCTGCAAAATTGGCAATCCAGTAGTCGCGCTTGGTAATCACGCGCTTTTCGCAGGCCCACTGGCCGCACAAAAAGCCAATGTAAATCGCAAAGAGAAAGAGCACCAGCGCTAGTACCACGAACGTCCAGCTCATGGGCGCTACTCCCCGTGATGGTGACCGCAGCAGCACTCATGGTCGTCGTCATGGCCGTGGCCGCCGCAGCACTCGTGGTCCTCGCCATGGTGGTGGCCACAACCGCACTCGTGGTCGTCGCCATGTTCGCCGCAACCGCAGCCTTCCTCGTGAGCACCATGCTCCTCGGGACGATACAGCGACCAGTCAAGACCGGCGGCGATGGCGTCGGCCTCCTCCTTGTAGAGCACCGTGATGGCCTGGGTGCCCAGCTTGGCGCCACCGATGGCATCGAGCATGTCGTAGAGCGTAAAGGCCACGTCGGCGCCGGGCAGCGCAAGCTCGCGGTCGTCGGCATAGGCGAGCGCCAAGCGCAGGTCCTTGATGAAGTGCTCGACCATAAAGCCGGGCTTGTAATCGCCGTCGAGCGCCTTGGGCGCCAGACTCTCCATGGCGCCGGACTTGCCGGTACCGCCCAGAATCATCTGACGGGTCTTCTCCAGATCGAGGCCGCTCAGCTCGGCAAACGCCAGCGCATCGGCCATGCCGACCATGCAGGCGCCCAGCGACACCTGGTTGGCGAGCTTGGCAGCCTGGCCCTTGCCGGCGCCGTCGAAGCAGCAGATGGTTGCCGCAAAGGTGGAAAGGATATCGCGGACCGGGGCAATGTCGTTCTCGGTAGCGCCCACGATAGCCGTAAGCGTGCCGGCGATAGCACCCGACTCGCCGCCGGTGACGGGGCAGTCAAACGCCATGCGGCCGGAAACCTGGGCGGCCTCGGCAATGTCGCGCGCCAGCTCGGGCGAGGTCGTGGTGAGGTCGATCAGGACCGCGCCGGGCTTAGTGCACGCGAGCAGGCCGTCGCCCGCCAGGTAGAGCTCCTCGACCTCGGAGGGATAGCCCACCATGGTAAAGACGACGTCGGCGTTCGCCGCGGCATCTGCCGGCGTATCGGCCCAGACGGCACCGCGCTCAACGAGCGCTGCAGCCTTGGACTTGGTGCGGTTGTTGACCGTGACGGGATAGCCAGCGTCCAGAATGTGGCCGGCGATGGGGGCACCCATAATTCCGGTGCCGATGAATGCGACGGAGAGCTTGTTTGCCATGAAACCTTTCCTTTTGGGTTGGGTGTTGTTACCAGGTTGAATACTCGGTGCCAGCGTTTGGGCTGTGAGTCGAGGGCGATTACGGACGCAGCGCTTGCCTACTGACCGCGCACGCGGCGGGCGATACGGTCGGAAAGCGACGCCTTGTCGGCGCGGTTCTTACCCCAAAACGCGCAGCCCACCATGCCGGGGCCCACGTGCGAGCCGATGGTGGGACCCACGGAGCCGCGAATGATCGTGACGTCGGCGCAACCCTCCTCCTTGCGGATGGCGGCTTCGAGCCAGTCACCATCCTTTTCGGCATCGGCCGTCATGATGGCGATGGGCATGGTGCGATCGGGCACGTAGTTCTCGCGGAACGACTTGAGGATGGACTTGAGCGCCTTCTTGCGGCCGCGGTTGACGCCGATCAGCGACAGCGAGCCGGCCAGGTCGTAGGAGAGCTCGGGCTTGACGTCGAGCTTTGCCGTGAGCTGCGCCGCCGCGGGAGGAATGCGGCCGCCGGCAGCCAGTGCGTCGAAGCTCTCGAGCGTAAAGTAGCCGTGCACGTAGGTCTTTGCCTCGTTTGCCCAATCGACCAGCTGCTTGGCGGTCAGTCCCGCCGAACGCTGGCGCACGGCCTCGAGCGCCAAGAGCGCACCGGTCGCGCAGGGCAGAGCGTTGTCGACCACGTAGAGCTCAAAGTTGGGATACTCGGCGCGCACGACATCTGCCGCCTGGCACGCGGAGTTGTAGCTCGACGACAGCGCCGAGGTAAAGCACAGGTAGACCGTGGGCGTGCCCTCTTTGGCGCACTCGGTAAAAAACTCGATATAGCGACCGAGCGACACAGCCGAGGTGGACACGCGGGCACCGGCGCGCATGCGGTCGTAGAACTCCTTAGGGCTCATGCTCGACCAGATGTCGTCTGTGCGCTCCTCGCCATCGATAATGAAAGGGAAACCCAGGATATCGACATCGAGGTTCGCGGCGACCTCGGGGCTAAAGTCGCAGCAGGTATCGACGACGATGCGGCAACGGTTCGAATGACCGGCGGATGCGGCCTTGTCCATCAAAGCGACTCCTTACGTAAAAAGGCGGCCACCCGCATGGGATGGCCGCCAACCGTTAACTCATGCAAGTTAACGTATTTTACTCGTCAAGTGTTTCGATGCGGGGCTTGATGATGCCATATCCACCATTCTTACGGTGATACACCACATTGATGAGACCGGTCGTCGCGTTCTCGAACACGTAGAAGTCGTGGCCCAGCAAATCGGTCTGCACCAGCGCCTGCTCCTCGGTCATCGGGGTGACATCGATGACCTTCTCGCGGACGAGCAGGTCGTCGTCCTCCTCGGGCAGCAGCAGGTCGGCCAGATCCTCAACGCGCTCGACCGGCGCGACATCCGCGGCACTGGCACCACCCTGGCGGTTGTCCACGACCTTGGTCTTGAACTTGCGCAGCTGGCGGGTGACCTTATCGGCGGAGAGGTCGATGGCAGCATACATATCTGCGCCGTGCTCGGCAACGCGAATCACCGAACCGCGGGCACGAGCCGTGACCTCGACGATTGCCGGGTTGGGGTTCGAGGGGTTCTTCTCATAACGAAGCACGACGTCGACTGTCATGGGCTCGATGTCGAAAACCTTGAGCGCCTCGCCGATTTTCTCATCCACATGCGCACGCAGAGCATCGGTTACCGTCGTCTTGCGTCCAGAAACCTTGATATCCATACGTGGCTCCAATCTGCCTCGGGGACTTACTGTACTGGCTATGTACCCATTGCCGTGCATTTAATCACGCGAATTCCCAAAGACCCGAATAACGACTGCTTGATACCGCATACCGAAGTCTCGCACTTTTCCGTGACAAAGTGCGCTATAAGAGGGCGTCGGCAAAGCTAGTTTTTTTCCTGGAAATCAGCTTTTACCTGCCGTTTTTACCAAAATAGAAAAGCCGGGCTCCCTTATTGGGGAGACCCGGCCATGCGTGTTGAAACCGTGAAGAAGCGCCTTGTTCAGCGTGTGGCAGGCGCCACCCCTACCAATAACTAGCTATTGAGCTTGTTGATGTCATCGTCGGTGATGGTGCCCTCCTGGCTAGACGACGGGCCGTCGCTGTTGTTATCAGAGGCGTCGTCATCGGAGGACTCGGTCTCGTTGGACGTGGAGTCGGATGCCTGCACATTGGCCCCCGAAACGGTCTTGGCGGTAAGGTCATAGGGCATCTGTCCGTACCAGACGCAGTGGACTGCCTCGAGCGTGCCATCGACCGTGATGCCATCGAGGGCATCGCTCACGGCACGGCACAGCTCATCATTAGAGCTAAGACCTGCGACGCCAAGCGTGGAGGGCGCCTCGAGCGTACCGACATAGGAGATCTGGCTCATCAGACGCGCGAGGTAGCCACCAGCCGTGGAATCACAGATCACGTAATCGACCTCGCCCGACTCGAGCGCCTCAAAGCACTCATTGATGTTGGAAAAGGTCTTTTGGTTGGCGGTGATGCTTTGCTTGGCGAGCGCCTCCTGCGAGGCCGAGGAGGTCTGAACGCCCAGGGTAGCGGTGTTAAGCGTTTCGGTGGAAACGCTCAGCGACTCGCCGTCACTGCTCTTGCCGAATACGGCGGCGGCATCGTACAGACAGGTGCCAAGCGAGCTGATGTCGCCGCCCGCAGACTTGATGTCGCCAATGAAGATGTCCGCCTTTTTATCGCTGAGCGCGGAATCGGCCGAGGACGCATCGACAAAGGCGACCTTGAGACCCATGCGGCATGCGAGGGCACGAGCGGCATCGACCGCATAGCCCGTGAGGTTTCCGTCGGCATCCTGCATGGCCTGCGGTGCATCGGACGTATCGAGGGCGACCGTCAGGGTTCCCGGCGTGACCAGGGCATCGTCCGATACCGTGGGGGTAACGGTCTCGCGCTCGATCTGGTCGATCGTGGGCGTCGTGAACGTGGACAGTGGATTGAACGCGCATCCGCTCAGGCCCAAAACGGCAATGACCGCCGCGGCCCCAGCACCTAACCGAGCCGCATGCATCAAGCTGCCCCTCACCATGTCCACTACCCTGCCTTCTGTGTCGTATACGATCCGTGCCCCGCACGGAATATCGGGTTGTTCCCACCAGCTGACCTGGTATTTGACCCCACACTTGCGCACCGGGGCGTTTGCTCGGGAGGCCGCAGCCACCTTCACGACTGGCCCGCTCGCCCGCGAGGCGGTATTGCCCCAAAGAAAGTAGAACGGACGGTGCGGCTTACATCTAGGACGCGCCATGATCGCGCCGCGCGCACGCGGTCGCTTACGTGGATCCCTTTGACCGCGTCTGTCTTGGACTAGGATGGGCATTTCGTCCGTCCGCAACCACAGCCTGGCAGGAACGTAGCGCATTATAGCTAAGTTCAAGCTATAGTTTAAGGTTAGGGACGTTATTCGCATCGCGAGCACAGATTTCGCAGGTCGGGGCGGACCATTCGTGCCCCCATGAAGCCCGGGGCTCCCCCACGGGGAGCCCCGGGGCACCCGTCTCAGGGTGCCGTGTGCAAAAAACGGCAAATATGAGTACTGCTACCAATTTAGTAGCAGCGTATTTCCGCCCCACGAGCCCTTTTTGAGTTCCGCACAGCCCGCTTGGCGCCAAGATATTCCACATTCGTTTATTATCTCTTCGCTGAATCCAGTTTTTCGGCCCAAGTTTCTTTATTTTTGCTGTCACTAATCTAGTAACAGTACTCATATTTGCCGTTTTTTGCACATGGCATATAAACAGACCCCCTATAAAGCCATAGTTTTACGCCGGCTTGAGCCCAAAGCACGCTCGGAGCGTATTCAGCAGAGCATCTTGCCTCTTTCGACGAGCCTCTACACGATTCTGATATCGTTTACCCATACGCTGGTGGATGCGCCATGCGAGCGCTTCCATCGCTTCCATGTCGCAGAGCATCTCGTTGTTGACCGTCGCGACCTCGATTCCCATGGACGCCAAACCCGTATTGCGTTTTTCATCGTGAATGCGCCCGCCGCGAGACGAATGGCCCTGCTCACCGTTGTATTCCAGGTCAAACCGAGCTGCTTCCTGATAGGCATCGCAAACCGCATACGGCATCCCCGAGATCGCCTGCGCACGGTCGTTGAACTCGATCTTGTGGTCGGTCTTAAAGGGACCGCAGGCAAATCCGCCATAAGAAAACGGAAGCGAAAACATGGCAAGCATGATGCATTCCATGGGTGAGCGCAGGTTTTTCGACAGAAAGGGGCACAGCCGCCGCAGCTGCTTGGCCGCGCTCCCCTTGCATGCCGCAAGGTAATCTGCCAGGCGATCGGGCGTCAGCACTGGCTCGACCTCAAAGTAGCCCACATCTGACGGCTGGTCCTTATCCTTTGCAAGCCTGTTCACGGTAGGCGAGCTGTAAGGGGGCAGATACTGCCCGCGATCGCTCAGCGAAATCTTGGAGCACAGCTCCTGGGCCAGGGCAAATGCCTGGATACAGCCGACTTCGCGCGCAACGGCGGCACAGAGGGCCTCGGGAGACAAGCTGTACACTCCCGGCTCCACCTCCAAAATCGAGGCGTCCGGCAGGTCTGTAGAACAAACGGACCAGCTTGCACCAGGCATGCGGCGACGCTGCTTCGCCGACCCCACCAGCAGGCACAAGTCTTCTTGGACCTCGCCACTCACGGCCCCGATCCGCACCAAATCGGGAAGATAGATGTCCTCGGCCGAGGGCGACGATGCGTGCAGCACACGGCGCTCTTCATCGGGATCGAGGTCCCTCCAGCTGATGTAACCCATTTGTCGGCGCCTCGGCGCGCATCATGCGCAGCGCCGAGGCACCCGTCAAAATTACGGAAGCAGCCAGCTGCTCGCTTGCAGGCTTGCCACGCTGCCCGATCTTTATTGCCATCTGAACCACCCCTACCAAACGCGTGCGATAGCGAGGCCATCAACGGCCGCAGCGCCGGCGCGCTTGAGTTCCGCCGAAGCCGCGGCCATCGTCGCACCCGTAGTGATAACGTCGTCGATAAGCAGCAGGCGCTTGCCCTGCACGTCCTCAACGGTCTCATACATGCCTCGGGCGCGTTCACGGCGTTCTTCACGACCGAGTTCACGCTGGTCGCCATGCCCGTACTTGACGAGAGCATCGAGCAGGGGAACACCCGACAGCTCGCAAAATGGACGCGCAATAGCCTCCATATGATCAAAACCACGCCGCCGAAACGCTGCCGCCGTCGCAGGCACAAACACCACCGCATCCGCACCGGACAGCACACCTCCATAGCGATCGGGCGCTACGACCTGGGCATGCAGGGCGGTGTCGTAGAGCAGCTCCGCCAGATACGGAGCCAGACGTCGCTCGCCCGCATCCTTGTACGCTTTAATGATGCGCGGCAGCGGATGCGCATAGACGGCGCACGCCAGGCAGCGGTCGAGCGCCTCCGTCATTGCCGAGGACGTGCCCTCGACCGAACACTCAGTGCACAGCAAATCCCCAAACGGGGCGCTGCATCGGGTGCAGCTATGACGTGGGTCGATGAGCGTGAACGCGGCAAGGCAGTCTTGGCAAATAAGCGCACCGGCGCGCTCGCAGCCGGCACATCGTGTTGGCGACAATGCCTCGAGCGCCTCGCGTGCCACCCACTCGGCAAGCGGTAGCAATTCGTCCGCAAACGGTAGGACGCCTGCACCCTGCAAGCGACTCAACACATTCAAATGTCTCTTCATGACACAACCCTCCCTACGCGAAGGCGAAGGGAGGGTTGTCGGTGTAGAGCCATGATACCCAGAGGCGCTGGGGTCAGGCGAGTTACATCCGCTTACGGACGTTATTCGCCGGCAGGCGGTTTCGGTGAGGACGAGGTGTGGGTCGAGCCCTCGCCACCGTCCTGGCGCGGCTTGCGGGAGCGACGGCGACGGCGGCGCTTTTGACCCTGGTCGGTCGAGCCCTCGCCACCGCGATCCTCACGCGGTTCGCGCTCGTCGCGAGCACCACCGCGCGAAGCCTTGGCGGCAGCTCCTCCGCCATCGCCGGGGCGACGGCGCGTGACCTTGACTTCACCGTCCGAAACCTGATCGGCCACGGAAGGAACCGAGGGCTTCTGCTGCGTGCCCGAGGAATGGCGGCGGCGCGGACGCGGCGCACGCTCCTCCTCACCACGTGGCTTGCCGCCCTTGTCGGCAGGCGTATCGGAGACCGAGGCGCCCTTGGGAGCGGCACCGGCCTCGCGAGCAGCTGCGGCGCGGAAGGCGTCCTCGCGCTCCTCGCTCGACAGGTGACGGCGACGACGGCGCGTGGGGTTCATGCCACCGCCGCGGTTTTGCTGCTGGGACTGCTGAGCCTCGCGCTCGCGGGAAGCGTTCTTGCCCGTGGTCTCGCCATTGTCGACGGACGCCGTGCGCTTGCGGCGGCGACGGCCATCGGCCGCCCCCTCGGCCTCGGGCGCCTCGGCCTTGCCGCGGCCCTTTCCGCGGCCACGACCCTCGCCCTGGCCCTGAGCAGCGCGAGCATCGGATTCGGCATCGCGGCGACGGCGCTTGGGCATCGACGTGCCGGCTAGACGGTCGGCACTCGACAGGCCATCGCCCACGTCGACGCCGTTCTCGCGATCGAGCTCCATGAGCGCCAGGCGCATCTCGGGCGACTCGATGCGTTCGAGCACGTCACGCGTCACGCAGTCGGGGCGGCAGTTGCAGCCCTGCTCGGCGGCCTTCTTTTTGCAGCCCTCCGAGCACGTCATATCGGCCAGGTTGACCTTAAAGACTTTGCCGTTCTCCAGGCGCAGCACCAGCTGCTCACGCGGCGTGTCATATTCCTGGATACGCGCCTTGCCAAGCGGCGTATCGATGAGCGTCTTCTTTTTGGGCGCACGGCTCTTAAAGTCCTTGTACGCCTCGAACTCATAGCGCAGGCAGCACATCAGGCGGCCGCACACGCCACTGATCTTGGACGAGTTGAGCGGCAGGTCCTGCTCTTTTGCCATGCGAATCGAGACGGGCTCAAACTGTCCGCCAAAGCGCGTGCAGCAGAGCTCCTGTCCGCACTGGGCATAGCCGCCCACCAGGCGGGTCTCGTCGCGCACGCCAATCTGGCGCATGTCGACGCGAATGTGCAGCGTCGAGGACAAGTCCTTGACGAGCTGACGAAAATCGACGCGCTCCTCGGCCGCAAAATAGAACACGGCCTTCTCGCCGCCAAACAGGTACTCGACGCCGACCGGCTTCATCTCGAGGTCGAGCTCTTTGACGAGACGGCGGAAATCGACCATGGCCTCGTCGCCCTGAATGGCCAGGTCGTCGGCAAGCTGCAGGTCGATGTCGCTCGCCACGCGCAGCACGGGCTTGAGCGGCTGGCCGATCTCGTCCTGCGGCACCTCGAAGGGGTCTGCCGTGACCAGGCCGATCTCGGTTCCGCGCTCGGTGGAGCAGATAGCATAATCGGCCTCGAGGATATCCAGATCCTGCGGGTCGAACCACAGGTCGCGCGAGGCGTAGGTAAACTTAACGGGTACGACTAACGGCATTTCAGTGCCTTCCTGATATCGAACAGCATGACCTCGATGGCCAGCTGGGGAGTAACGTTTCTGGCGATGTTGCGCTCGGCGGTCGCGACCGCCTCGAGCGCCCGGGTGGCACCCGCAACATTCGTCGCGGCGGCAAGCCGACCGATCGTGTCGCGCACGTCTTCGTTCACGACGTCGGCCGCCTCGTCCTGAAGTGTCAGCAGCACGTCGCGCATGAGCGTCCGTGCGCTCGCCAGCGCTTCCATGATACCCGAACGCTCGCGCGCGTTGAGTTCGCGCTTGTTACGGTCCTCAAGCTGCTTCAATGCTCCACGCGACAGGTAGTCGGCGTTTTGCTCGAGCACCTTTTCCTGCGTGGACTTGACCTCGGCGAGCGGCGCCTTGACGGCGACGATGAGCGACTTGGCGCGGCTGAGCACATCAGCCTCGTCGGCAGCGATGAGCGAATCGATGGCGCGGACCATCTGGCGGCGAGCATCCTGGCGCTCGGCACTCTTAAGGAACTCGATGCCGCGTGTGGGGCTTCCCGCCACGGCGACCGCCATGCGGCAACGCGCGAGATCCTGACCCGTCGCGCGGCTCACGGCCTGCGCGGCCACGGTGGGCGACACCAGCCGAAACGGCACGCACTGACAGCGGCTCACGATGGTGGGCAACATCACGTCTGCCGAGGTGCCCAACAAGATGAACATAACGCCCTCGGGCGGCTCCTCGAGTGTCTTGAGCAGCGCGTTGGCGGTGTTAGCGCGCAGTTGCTCGGCACGATCGATGATGTAGACCTTGGCCTTGGCACGGATGGGCGCCAGCGGCACGTCATCGAGCAGCTCGCGGGTCTGGGCAATGAGGTAGCCTGTGGCGCTCTCGGGCGTGTAATAGTGCACGTCAGGATGCGTATGCCGAGCAACGCGTACGCAGCTGTCGCATGCTCCGCAGCCGTCCTGCTCGCACAGGAAGGCCTGGGCGAGCGCCCATGCGGCATCGAGCTTGCCGGCACCGGGAGCGCCCAAAAACAGGTAGGCGTGCGATGCGCGGCCGCTGGCGACGGCGTTGGTCAAAAAATCGCGAACGCGCTCTTGGGTGTCGAGCTTGGCCAGCAGGCTTGCCTGAGCGGGGGCCACGTTACTCGGCCTCCTTGGCAAGCGCGGCGGCGACAGCATCTTGCGAAATGTCGAGACCGTACGCGCGAATCTGCTCGACCGTCTTCTCGAAGACTTCCTCGACGGTCGCAGTGGCGTCGATGAGCTTTACGCGGTTTGGCTCCTCGGCAGCAATGGCGCAAAATCCCTGGTAAACGCGCTCTTGGAAGGCTATGCCTTTTGCCTCCATGCGATCTGCCGCACCACGAGCTGCCATGCGCAGCGCCGCCTGCTCGGGCGTGATGTGGTAGACGAGCGTGAGCGCCGGATGCGTACCGGCGACAGCCAGGTTGTTGGCATCGCGTACCATCTGACGGTCGAGGCCATCGGCAAACGCCTGGTAGCAGGTCGTGGAGTCGTAGAAGCGATCGCACAGGACTACCTTGCCGGCCGCGAGGGCGGGAGCTATGACCTCGTGCACCAACTGGGCACGCGCCGCCTCGTAGAGCAGCAACTCGCAGGTGTCTCCCATCGCCGTATTGGCGGGGTCGAGCAGCAGAGCACGGATCTTTTCGCTAATGGCGGTACCGCCCGGCTCGCGCAGGCTCACAACCTGGTAGCCAGCGAGTTCGAGCGCGCGGGCAAGCAGACGCGCCTGCGTGGACTTGCCGGCGCCGTCGACGCCCTCGAGCGTGATAAAGCTATGTTGAGCGGGCTCAAAAGCCATGGGCGCAGCCCCTTCCTACAAGGCGCGAAAATGCAAGTTATAGCAACCAAGCCATGATACCCCAGCGTCCGGCGCACCCCAAATCCCACCTAGTCATTGGGGACGTTCTTAAATGACTAGTCGTTGGGGACGTTCTTTAATGACTAGTCGTTTAAGAACGTCCCCAACGGCTAAAGGTGCCTTTCCAAAGTTGCGGTGAAATAGGGACTGAATACGCCTTCTAGCAGCAAATACAATCCCTATTTCACCGCAAGTTAGGAGTGGGCGCGGGCGTTGATGGCGAAGGAAATATCGCGCTCGAGGGCTAGGGCTTGCTCGCGTTCGAGGTCTTGGGTGAGGATTGCCAGCACGTAGGGGCGTTCGGTGTAGACGATTGCGGCATCGTGCTGAGCATTCGCCAGGCTGCCCGTTTTGTGCGCAACCAAAACGCCGCCGGGAACACCCTCGACAATACCGCGCGCGTCTTCCTGCGCCAGCAGATATCCGCGCGCTCGCTCGCACAGCTCGGGCGTCGCGATTGTCCCCGCCGCCAGCCGCTGCAACACGGCCGCAGCATCACGGGCGCTCGTATAGTTCTCGCGACCTTGTGCCTGGGCCTCGGTGTCCATCATCAAACGAGCGAGCACGGTCTGGGTCAGTCCCAATGCGGCACACGTTTCGTTGACCGTATCCATGCCAAGCCTGCCGATAACAAGGTTCGCTGCCACGTTATCGCTCTGGGCGATCATAGCGTGCAGTAGCTCGTCAATACTGTACGACACACCCGCGCCGCGCGACTGAATGCTGCCGCTGCCACCCACGATATCTTGTTGCGTTACCGTTATCTGCTCGTCGAGGGACAGCTCGCCCGCCGTCACGGTCTCGAGCGCACAAGCGAGAATGGGAAGCTTGATGATGCTTGCCGCCACATGTCGCGCGTCCGGCGCCACAGCGACTTCACCATCGAGCGACGCGAACGTTTGAGGATCAAGCGCCACGGCGTAAACCGAGACGGAGTCGCCATACGGCTCGACCAGGGCCTCGATATCTTGCTGAATGGCGGCGATCCAAGAAGACTTAGGAGCGGCCGTCGCTTTTGTCGCGGATGACCGCTTTGACGTTTGTTTGACAGGGACAGCGGAGCCCTCAGCCTCGTTGCGGCGCGCGGCACAACCGCCGAGACTCATCACCGAGGCGAGCGCTCCGGTCAACATCCCGGCACAAAACACCCGACGCGAGCAATCGCGCACAGCGAGGGGCGCATCCCCCGGCGGGAACCGGAACGCCTCCACGTTGTCGCCACCACCCCGACCTTGCTCGCCGCAGTACACAGCCTCACTCCCCACTATCGCATTCTACCGAGCCGTCGATAAACGGCCGCGCCGGGCACCCAGCACGCCGCACTCATTGTGACGCATGCGACAGGGCTTGCGCGGCACGACCGTCCTCACACAACCAGTTGGGTCGGCGCGGCCCAACCGCACCTGAACCACCTTATAATCTAGCCAACACATCGAATGGAAGGAACCATCATGCCCCGGTTTTGTACCCATTGCGGCAAGCTTCTGAATGACAACGAGCGTTTTTGCACCAGCTGCGGAACGCCGGTAACCGATGATGGCCAGGCCTCTCAGTCGCAAGAGGATGCGCAGGCGGACGTGACCGTGCAGTCCGCCCATCAACCCGCGCCCGCTCCCCAGCCGGAAGTTGGCGCGACGCAGCAATGGGCGACGCCAGCCGGCTCCGCGCCGCAGCAGCCCATACCGACCGCCGCTCCGCAGGCCGGTGCTCCCGCCGCGCCCAAAAACAACAACGCTCTGCTTATCGGCATCATCGCCGTGCTGGTCGCCGTGATTATCGCGCTGGTCGCATTCTTTATGATCGGACCGTTCAACAAGAACGCCGACGATTCCAAGGGCACAACCATCGAGAAGGTCAAGATCGACCACGATGACGACGATGTGTCCGTAAAGGGCGACCCCAACAAGCTTGACGATGATGATGACGATGACGCCCACGATGCCGCCACCATCAGCGAGCAGAACGTCTACGACCAGCTGAGCTCCTACTACAGCAGGCTCTCCGATCTTGATCAGCAAGTTCGCGACTGCGCCACCACATTCAACACGTATTACCTTAAGGATGACCGCAGCTCGCGTCAGTCGGCCAGCGATGCCGCCGAGGCGCTCGAGGATCAGATCGGCGACCTGAAGGACGAGGTCGAGGACCTGGATGTTCCCATCGACTCGCAGAACTACAGCTCTTGGAAAGACATCATCGCGCTCTACGACGACCTGGAGAATCGCATTGACGTCATTTGCGATGCCTGGGAGATCAGCCTTGAGTACTCCAGCCCCGCCAACCACAAGGACGAAATCGTGGCGCCGCTGGCGCGCGACAACGTAGCGGGCACCAACGACAACAAATACCGTCTGGACTTTGAGGACCGCTACCCCGGCGCCGCACCCGTCGAGGTGAAGTAATCCCAACAACTGATCATAACTTGCGGTGAAATAGGGATCAATTAGGCCTTTTGCCAGCAAAAACAGTCCCTATTTCACCGCAACTTAGAAGTGGGGCCG
>CABUJL010000003.1 GCA_902491915.1 uncultured Collinsella sp. | reverse complement strand
CCGTGGCGCAGGCGAGGTGTCTGCGACCGAGCCGATGAGTCCGCGACCCGTGCGTGTGTTGGTTCGCATGCCGGCTGAACTGGTGAGATCCCAGTACCAACGGTTAGAGTCCGGATGAAAGAGGCAGGTGATCTTATGTCTGAACAGTCGCAGCATATCCATTTTGAGAACACGAATAGGTGGAGCACCAAACAGCTCGTTACCATGGCGTTGATGTGCGCCTTGGGCGCCCTGTTTATGTACGTGCAGCTGCCTATCCTTCCTTCGGCGCCGTTTTTGACGTATGACCCGTCGCTGGTACCGGCGATGGTGTGCGGGTTTGCGTATGGTCCTGGCGCCGGCACTGCTGTTGCCGCTATGGCTATCGTTATCCATGCGCTCACCACGGGTGACTGGGTCGGCGCGCTTATGAACCTGGTTGCCACGCTGGGCTACATTCTGCCTGCGGCTATCGTCTATCAGAAGATGCATACCTATAAGGGTGCCGTGATTGGCCTGGTGCTCGGCGTTATTGCCGCTACGGCGTTGTCTATGGTCGCAAACCTTACCATTGGCGTATGGTTCTGGTATGGCTCGGTTGATGTGATCGCCCCGCTCATGATTCCTGCCGTACTGCCGTTTAACCTTATCAAGACCGTGCTTAACTCGGTGTTGACGCTGGCGGTGTATAAAGCAGTCTCCAACCTCATCACGCCTAAAAAGGACCAGGTCAAAGGCCGCGCATGATTGAGTGTCGGGGCGTTTCCTTTAGTTATGACGGTGCCGCACTGGCGCTCGACGGCGTCGATCTGAATATCGAGGACGGCGAGTTTTTCTGCATCCTCGGTGGCAATGGGTCGGGCAAGTCGACGTTTGCCAAGCATCTGAATGCGCTGCTGCAGCCCGATGCGGGCACGGTGCGCATTAACGGCATGGATGCGTCCGATCCCGAGCTGGTCTACGACATTCGCTCGACCGCGGGCATGGTATTCCAGAATCCCGATGATCAGCTGGTGGCAACGCTTGTCGAAGATGACGTTGCATTTGGTCCCGAAAACCTTGGCGTGCCATCGGCGCAAATTGCGCAGCGCGTACGCGAGGCGCTGAAGGGCGTGGGCCTGGTGGGCTTTGAGCGCCACGAGACCCATGCGCTCTCGGGCGGCCAAAAGCAGCGCGTGGCGCTTGCCGGCGTGCTCGCCATGGAACCGCGCGTGCTCATATTGGACGAGGCTTCCTCGATGCTCGATCCGCGTGGACGCAAGGGCC
Source organism: uncultured Collinsella sp. (assembly GCA_902491915.1). Lineage (GTDB taxonomy): Bacteria > Actinomycetota > Coriobacteriia > Coriobacteriales > Coriobacteriaceae > Collinsella. The sequence goes on along the minus strand of CABUJL010000003.1, from coordinate 46,457 downwards.
TCATGAAGGCTTGCCGCGCGTTGCACGCTCGCGGCATGACCATCGTGATGATTACGCACTTTATGGAAGAGGCCGCCGAGGCCGATCGTGTCGCGGTGTTTCGGGCGGGGCGCGTTGCCATGCTCGGTAAGCCCGAGGAAATCTTGACGCGGGCAGACGAACTTGCGCAGCTCAACCTGGATATGCCGGCGTCGTGCTGTCTGGGCAGGTCGCTTCGTGCGAAGGGCGTGCCCGTTTGCGCACAGGTGCGTGAGGCGGATATGGTCGCCGAGATTGCGCAGGCTTATGCCGAGCGAAGTGGGGCAGACACCGCGGGACAGTCTTCCGCATCCCAGTTGGAAATCGCTGACGGCACTGTTCCGGTAGACAACGAGGACAACGCGTCGGAGCCCGTCATCGAACTATCCCATGTTTCGTACAGTTATTCGCTCAGTCCGCGCGAGCGCCACCGCTGGCACAAGCGCTCGGCCACTGCGGGCAAATCGAACAAACAGGCTCTCTGGGGAAACGACCCCAGCAGCCCGTGGGCACTGCGCGATGTATCGCTGACGGTGCGTCGCGGCGAGTTCCTGGGCTTGGCAGGTCATACCGGTTCGGGTAAGTCGACGCTGGTCCAGCATCTCAACGGTTTGATTCGCCCCCAGGAGGGATCCGTTCGCGCGCTGGGGCTCGATCTGTCAAACAAGAAAGACGCCGCCGCGGTTAAGGCCAAGGTCGGCGTGGTGTTTCAGTATCCTGAGCGTCAGCTGTTTGCCGAAACCGTGGCGCAGGACGTGGCGTTTGGTCCGCACAACCTTGGCTTGCCGCAAGATGAAGTCGACCGTCGTGTCGAGTCATCGCTCTCGCGCGTGGGCCTCGATCTTTCCACGGTCGGCGACAAGAGTCCCTTTGAGCTTTCGGGCGGTCAGCAACGGCGTGTGGCATTCGCCGGCGTGCTCGCCATGGAGCCCGAAGTCCTGGTGCTCGATGAACCCATGGCGGGGCTCGATCCGGCTGCGCGCAGGGATTTCCTAGGGCTCATCGGTCGACTCCATCGCGAGGGCCTGACCGTTGTCATGGTTTCGCACAGCATGGATGACCTGGCCAATTGCTGCGACCGTATCGTCGTAATGAACGAAGGTGCGGTGTTTGCCGAGGGAACCCCCGCGCAGGTGTTTGCGCATGCCGATGAGCTCAAGTCGATCGGCTTGGGCGTTCCCGCCGCCCAGCGTATGGCGCTGGCGCTTACGGAGGCGGGCGTGCCGCTGCGTCGCGGCGGGCTCTATACGGTTGAGTCGCTGGCAGACGAGTTGGTGGACCTGCTAATCGGTCGCTCGGGCGGTCCTTCTAACGTCGCGGACATTGCTAAATCCAAGACGGTCGCGCGAGAGGAGGGCTGCTAATGGAGGCGTTTTCGTTTGGCAGTTACTATCCCGGCGATAGTGCAATCCACCGCCTGGACCCGCGAACCAAGTTGCTCTTGGGCTTTGTGTTTTTGATCACGACGCTCACAGTCAGCAGCTTCCGCGGACTGGCCCCGGTCGCAATTTTCGTTGTCCTGATCTATACCGTGTCCCGGGTGCCGGTTCGTCGCGTTCTGTCGTCGATGGCGCCGCTGCTGGCGATCGTCGTCGTGGTCGCGGTGCTCAACTTGTTTACCGATCAGAGTGGGCGCATCCTGTGGCAGCTCGGCTTTCTGCAGATAAGCGAGGGCTCACTGCGTTCTGCCGCCTTTATGGCGTGCCGCCTGACGTTGATGATGGCCGGCATGAGCGCCATTACACTCACCACGCCGACGCTCGACCTCACCGCGGGCTTTGAGCGCCTGCTCGCGCCGTTTGCGCGTGTGGGACTTCCTGCGCACGAGCTCGGCATGATCATGGGTATCGCGCTACGCTTTATGCCGCAGTTTGCCACTGAGATGAAACAGACGGCCGATGCACAGGCAAGCCGCGGCGCGCGCGTGACGGGCGGTCCGCTCGGCGGCGTGCGTATGCTCGGCAGTGTGGCGATTCCGCTGTTCACGGGCGTGTTCCGCCATGCCGAGACGCTGTCTGCCGCCATGGATGCACGCTGCTATCACGGCGAGCAGGGCCGCACGCGCCTGCATGCGCTTGCATTTGGCCGCGGCGATGCGTTGGCGGCGGTGGTGACGGCGTTGCTGCTCATCTGCGTCATCGTCATCAACCTTCAACTTGTTTAGGCGCGATTCGAGCGCAAGAAAGGGGTCCCTATGACCGACAACGACCGCACGGCTCAGCTTGAGCGCGCCTGTTCGTATCTCAGGCGCATTCCGGCGTGGTATCTAGCCACGACCGATGTGACGGACGGGCATCAGCCTCGCGTGAGGCCGTTTTCGTTTGCCATGGTCGATGACGGTAAGTTGTGGTTTTGCACGTCGCGCGACAAGGACGTGTGGGCGGAGCTGAGTGCGAATCCCAAGTTTGAGGTATCGGGCTGGAAGCCGGGGGAATGTTGGATCGTATTGACCGGCGAAGCCGCACTTGAGGACGACGCAGTTGCGAGCGACAAGGTGCGTCAAGCGGGTTTTAAGCACATGGTGGGCATTGGCGAGGAACACGAGAGTGCCAACGACGGCCGCCTTGCTTTCTTTTCGGTCCGCAATATTGCCGCGCGCTTCTGTGATATCGACGGCAGCGAGGAGCGCCTGGAGCTCTAGCTCGCACAAACCAGGTTCCCAAACTAGCTAGTACAGGAGGAAACGTGGACGGATTGAATACGGTTTTGGAGTATCTGACGTCGGTGCCGGCGTGGTATCTGGCGACGAGCGTGGACGGACAGCCACATGTGCGTCCGTTCTCGTTTGCACAGATTCAGGACGGCAAACTGTGGTTTGTAACGGCGCGCACCAAAGATGTGTGGCAGGAGCTGCTGCAGAATCAGCGCTTTGAGGCCACGAGTTGGTGGCCGGGCCATGGCTGGCTCATCTTGCGCGGGCGTGCCGGCTTGGATGACCGGGCTTTAGACGAAATGCGCGAAGCCGGGTGGAAGCATCTAGAGCGCCTGGGCGAGCACTATGAGGGGCCTAACGACCCCGCGCTCGTCTTCTTTAGCGTCGAGGATCCCGAGGCTTTTATCTGCAATCACGACGAATGGGTGCCGGTCGAGCTCTAGCCAGCTGGCTCATCCTAACAACTTGGTTTTCGCATGGGCGGGCCCCGTATTGCCCGGCGCCGTTAGGAGCGCCGGTCAATACGGGGCCCGCTCTATTTGTCAATTCCTTCAAGCGAATGTGTCGGGAATGTTTCAATGCATGAATATGCAAGCCATTTACGTGTTAATGCATCTTTTGGTGCTAAAGTTTCAACCCACTTCATAACGACCGCTGTGAAATGCGCATCGGTGCATAAATCGCAGACAAGGAGTCTGATATGTCTTTGAAGGTTGGAATCGTCGGCGCGGCTGGATATGCCGGAGCCGAGCTTATTCGCCTCGCGCTCGGTCATCCCGAGTTTGAACTTGTTGCCATTACGTCCAACGCCGATGCCGGCCAGCCGCTGTCCGCGGTGTATCCGAGCTTTGCTGGCGTGAGCGATCTGGTTTTCACCACGCATGACGCCCCCGAGCTCAAGAGCTGCGATGCGGTTTTTCTTGCCGTGCCGCACACGGCTGCCATGGCACAGGTGCCCGCGCTCCTTGCATCGGGCGTTTCCTGCTTTGATCTTTCGGCCGATTATCGTCTGAGCGACGCGTTCGTCTTTGAGACATGGTATGCCGCCGAGCACACGAGCCCCGACCTGCTCAAGACCCGTGCCTTTGGCCTGCCCGAGCTGTTCTGCCAAGACTTGGAGATCGCCGGATCTGACCATGCCGACGGCAAACCCGTGTTGGTCGCCTGCGCTGGTTGCTATCCCACCGCAACGAGCCTTGCCGCCGCGCCCGCCGTGCGCGCCGGCTGGGTTGCCCAGAGCGGCCCCGTGATCGTTGATGCCATTAGCGGCGTGACGGGTGCCGGTAAGTCCTGTAACGCTCGCACCCATTTTTGTGGCGCAGACGAGAACCTGGAGGCCTATGGCGTAGGCAAGCATCGTCATACGCCCGAGATTGAGCAGATCCTTGGTCTGACCGATCGTGTCGTCTTCACCCCGCATCTGGCACCGCTCAAGCGCGGCCTGCTCTCCACGGTGACGCTGCCGCTCACGCCGCAGGCTATCGATACCTTGACCCTTGAGGACGTTGTCGACTATTACAAGCAGTTCTACGCTGGTCGCACCTTCGTGCGCGTACTCGATGCCGGCCAGCAGCCCAAGACGGCTTCGGTCGTCGGCACCAACGCCGCCCAGATTGGCCTCGCGTTCAACAAGCGCGCGGGCGTGCTGGTGGCGACGGGCGCCATCGACAATCTGTGCAAGGGCGCTGCGGGCCAAGCGGTCCAGTGCGCCAATATCGTCTTTGGCTTTGACGAGCGACGAGGCTTGCCCACAGTGGCGTGCCCGGTGTAGCACATTCGATCGTTAACGATTTGGTAGTCGGGCATCGAGTGGGGCGCCACTCTTAAGCTGGTCTCATGATCACGACTGGCATGGCGCACCAACCGATGTCCGTTTTTTGTTTGACATAAGGAGTCATAAAGACGATGAATACCGAGCTGTTTGATATCAAGATTCGCGCCGTCGAGGGTGGCGTTACGGCTGCGGCTGGTTTTAAAGCTGCGGGCATCCACGCTGGGTTCCGCAAGAACCCCGAGCGTCTGGATTACGCGCTCGTCGTGCCCGATAAACCCTGTCCCGGTGCCGGCGTGTTTACCACCAATCGCTTTTGCGCGGCGCCCGTGCAAGTGAGCCGTGCCAACCTGGGCGGTGCCGACAAGGGTTACGGTATCATCGCCGGCGTTTCGGTCAACTCTGGCAATGCCAACGCCGCCACGGGTGAGACCGGCCTTGCGTGCGCGCGCGAGACGTGCAGCATCGCATCGCAGGTCATCGGCTGCGAGCCCCAGCAGATTCTGGTTGCCTCCACGGGCGTGATTGGCCAGATTCTGCCGATCGACACGTTTGAGACCGCCATTCCTGCTGCCTACGAGGCGCTCTCCGCCCACGGTGGCGCCGATGCCGCTCGCGCCATCATGACGACCGACACGCACTCCAAGGAGTACGCCGTGTCCTACGTCAGCGAGGCTGCGGGACACACAGGCAATGCCTATACGGTGGGCGGTATGTGCAAGGGCTCGGGCATGATCATGCCCAACATGGCCACCATGATCGCGGTCATCACTACCGATGCCCCCGTCGAGCCGGCGGCGCTCCACGCCCTGTTGCTCTCCACCGTCAAGCAGACCTTTAACAAGGTAACGGTCGATTCCGACACCTCGACCAACGACACCTGCATCATGCTTGCCTCCGGCGCCGCTGCCGCAGATGCCGAGCCTATCGTCGAGGGCTCCGATGCCTTCGACGAGTTGGCATTTGCCGTGCACGAGGTGTGCGAGAGCCTGGCGCGCAATATCGCCGCCGATGGTGAGGGCGCATCCAAGCTTGTTACGGTCAACGTTACCGGCGCCGTGAACGACGAGGAGGCCGATATCGCCGCTCGCGCCGTTGCCAACTCGCCGCTCGTTAAGACCTGCATCGCCGGCCACGACTGCAACTGGGGCCGCGTCGCCATGGCACTCGGCAAGTGCGGCGTGAAGTTTAATCAGGAAGACGTTTCCATCGACATGATGGGCATGCCTGTCTGTCGCGATGGTCTGACTGTTCCCTTTGACGAGGACGAGGCTCTACGACGTTTCGAGGCGCCCGAGATCGTGATCTCGGCCGACCTGGGCGCAGGCGACGCGGCAACGACCGTGTGGACCTGCGACCTCACGCATGAATACATCTCCATCAACGGCGATTACCGTTCCTAGATTCCAGGCACGCTGCGCATCTTGCCGCGATTGCGGACAGCGGAGCACGGCGCGATAACGATACGAAAGACGAGGCAGATTATGAAATTCGCACGCGATTGTCGTTCGAGCGAATCCAACGAAGCAACCGCGCAGCTGCTGTTCGAAGCGCTGCCGTGGATTAAGAACCTGACCGGCAAGACGGTTGTTATCAAATATGGCGGAGCCGCCATGGTTGATGAGCAGCTGCGCCGCGACGTGATGAGCGACATCGTTTTGCTCAAGATCATCGGTATGCGCCCCGTCATCGTGCACGGCGGCGGCAAGGCTATCAACGAGGCGCTGAGCCATTACGATATTCCCGTCGAGTTTAAGAACGGCCAGCGCGTGACCACGCCGGCGACTATGGATATCGTGCGCGAGGTGCTGGGCGGCAAGGTTAACCAGGAGCTGGTTGCTGCCATCAACCACCACGGCAACCTGGCCGTGGGCGTGTCGGGCAGCGATGCCGGCACGCTCATCGCCGAGCCGCTCGACCCCGAGCTCGGTCGCGTGGGCAAAGTGACGCACGTCAACACCGACTATATCGAGCGCTTACTCGATAGCGAGTACATCCCCGTCATCGCTACCGTCGCGGCGGGGGAGGACGGCGGTTTCTTCAACATCAACGCCGACACCGCCGCCGGTGCCGTTGCCGCGGCGCTCCACGCGCATAAGGCGATCTTTTTGACCGATGTCGATGGCCTGTACAAGGACTTTAGCGACAAGGACTCGCTTATCTCCAACCTAACGCTCGACGAGGTTAACGAAATGCTCTACGGCGGCGAGATCGATAAGGGCATGATTCCCAAGCTGCGCGCGGCCGTCGATGCGCTTACCGGCGGCGTATTTCGTGCCCACATCATTAACGGTACTACGCCGCATTCGCTGCTCCTGGAGCTGCTGACCGATGCCGGCGTCGGCACCGTGATCCATTCCACCGAGACGGCTTACGAGTTCGATACGCATCCGCATCCGCTTTCGACGTTTGCTGCGCGTCTGACCGAAAACCTTGACGAGGTCGAGAAGCTTCAGACGGTCTAGCTGACCCGCAGCCGCCCCATTCCTGCACCCATAGCCCCGCGCCGTCTGGCGCCCAACGAAAGGCATCCCATGTCACTTGCAGCTCAGCAATCGCTTGAATCCCATTACGTTATGCATACCTTTGGCCGCTCTCCGGTCGAGTTTGTCGAGGGTCACGGCATGAAGCTCACCGGCGACGATGGCCGTGAGTACCTCGACTTTCTTGCCGGCATCGGCGTGTGCAGCCTAGGTCATGGCGACCCGGCTGTGCTCTCGGCGCTCGAGGCACAGACCAAAAAGCTCATGCATGCCTCCAATTACTTCTACATCGAGCAGCGCGGACAGGTCGCGGCGCTGCTGTCCAAGCTTGCTAACGACGACGTAGATGGTGCGCGCGTGCTTGCCGATGCCGTTGTCGCCGGCGATGAGACCACGGCAGCTGCTCTTGGTGCCCCGGCTGCGGATGAGCAGGTTTGGGAGACCTTCTTTGCCAACTCGGGCGCCGAGGCCAACGAGGGCTCGATGAAGCTCGCGCGCCTGTACGCCAAGCGTGCCGGTAATGGCGGCAACACCATCGTGTGCATGCGCGGCGGGTTCCACGGCCGTACGCTCGAGACCATTGCCGCCACCATGCAGGATTGGCTGCAGGACAGCTTCCGCCCACTGCCGGGTGGCTTTGTGGCCTGCACGCCCAACGATGTCGATGAACTGCGTGCGATCTTTAAGCAGCTGGGCAGTGAAATTTGCGCCGTGATGCTCGAGCCGATCCAAGGTGAGAGTGGCGTGCACCCCATGACCGAGGAGTTTATGGCGGCGGCGCGCGACCTGGCACACGAAGTGGGCGCCGTGCTTATCGCCGACGAGGTCCAGTGCGGCATCTTCCGCTCCGGCAAGCCGTTTGCATTCCAAACCTATGGCGTGGAGCCTGACATCATGAGCCTTGCCAAGGGCATTGCCGACGGCGTGCCCATGGGTGCCGTGGTGGCAAAGAAGGAAATCGCCGACGTCTTTAAGCCCGGCGATCATGGTTCGACCTTTGGCGGTAGCTGCCTGGCCATCACGGCGTGTGCCGCGACGCTCTCCGCGCTCGTGCGCGGCGATTATGCCGACCATGCTGCCAAGGTAGGCGCCTATATGGAGGCAAAGCTCGCTAAGCTGCCGCACGTGACCGAGGTGCGTGGCCGCGGCTTGATGCTCGGCTGTGATTTGGATGATGCCGCGGGCGACGCGCATGGTGTTGTTGCCCGCGCGCTGGCCGCCGGTGCCGTGATCAACGCTACGGGTGCGCATACGCTGCGTTTCCTGCCGCCACTCGTCTGCGAGGAAGCCGACGTGGACAGTCTGATCGAGATCCTGTCGGGTGTTTTGGGCTAACGCGGCGCAATAACTCAATTTGGACCGAGTTCCGGACTGCGGACGTGCCCTATGCGGCATGATTCAGCGGTCTGGAGCCCGTTTTGCCTTAGATTTGCTAAGGCAGGGAGACCTGCTGGTCAAAAAACATCAAATATGAGTACTGTTACCGATTTGGTAGCAGCAATTTTGGACTAATAAGGCCAGATGGCAAGTCGAAATGGCGATGAATACACGATTTTGATCTGACTGTTAGTCCTTATAATGGACATATGTTGCGTAACCTAAGCAAACACTATCTGTTTATATGTTGCAAACAAAGTAGCAGTACTCATTTTTGCCATTATTTGGCCACGGACCTTGAAATAAGGGGTCCTTAGGGTTCGAATCCCATGCGCTGGGCCCAAACAAAAAACGGTCCCCTTGCGAGGACCGTTTCCAATTCAGTGGTGGGCGATGAGGGATTCGAACCCCCAGCCTTGTGCGTGTAAAGCACCTGCGCTAACCGTTGCGCCAATCGCCCGCGCGGAGAGAGTATAGCAAAACAATCGCCCCATTCACCTCATATCCATTAAAGGTAACCGGCGCGTGTCACAGCGGAGCTGATTCAGTTGAGATTGCCTGAACATTCCGCCCCTCTTTACGCCCTCGGGTATACTCAAAAGCTACTGATTCGATTTGATGCCCAGCAACAGCAGAGGGGATAGTATATGTGCGGTTTTGTCGGTTTTGTCGGTGGGACGGATAACCAATCCGAGGTGCTCACCAAGATGATGGACCGCATCGTCCATCGCGGTCCCGACATGGGCGGTCAGTTTATCGACGGCCGCGTTGCCCTGGGCTTCCGCCGCCTGTCGATCCTCGACCTGACCGAGGCCGGCGCTCAGCCCATGGCCAATGAGGACGGCAGCGTCGTCATTGTCTTCAACGGCGAGATCTACAACTTCCAAGAACTCCGTTCCGAGCTCGAGGCCAAGGGCTACAAGTTCCACTGCGGCGCCGACACCGAGAGCCTCCTGCACGGCTACGAGGAGTGGGGCGAGGCCGTTCTCGATCGCCTGCGCGGTATGTACGCCTTCGTCATCTGGGACAAAAAGAAGAACAAGCTTTTTGGCGCCCGCGACATCTTTGGCATCAAGCCGCTCTACTACTATCCCATGGCCGATGCGGGCGACGGCGCTCCGGGCGTGCTCTTTGGTTCCGAGATCAAGAGCTTCCTGGACTACCCGCACTTCCACAAGGCGGTCAACAAAAAGGCTCTGCGTCCGTACATGACGCTGCAGTATTCGGCAACCGAGGAGACCTTCTTCGAGGGTGTCTACAAGCTGCCGCCGGCGCACTACTTTACCGTCGATATCCCGACCGGCAAGATGAACATCGAGCGTTACTGGGATTGCGATTACTCTGCCGTCGAGAAGCCGTTCGAAGAGTATGTCGATGAGCTGGACGAGGTCGTGCACGAGAGCGTCGAGGCCCATCGCATCGCCGACGTCAAGGTCGCGTCGTTCCTCTCCGGTGGCGTCGACTCCAGCTACATCGCCGCTTGCCTCATGCCCGACAAGACCTTCTCGGTGGGCTTTGACTACAAGAACTTCAACGAGACCAACTACGCCAAGGAGCTTTCCGATAAGCTCGGCGTCGAAAACGTTCGCAAGATGATTACCGCCGACGAGTTCTTCGGTGCGCTCGAGGACATCCAGTATCACATGGACGAGCCGCAGTCCAACCTGTCTTCCGTGCCGCTGTGGTTCTTGGCCGAGATGGCCCGCAAGGACGTCACCGTGGTGCTTTCGGGCGAAGGCGCCGACGAACTCTTTGGCGGCTACGCCTACTACGAGGATACGGTCCCGGTGCGCAAGTACAAAAAGATGGTGCCGCTGCCCGTCCGTCGCGCGCTCGGTAACCTGGCGCTGCATATGCCGTACTTCAAGGGACATAACTTCCTGGTCAAGGGTGCCGAGATCCCCGAGAAGTCGTTCCTGGGACAGGCTCTGGTATGGCCGGAGCGCGAGGTCGACGGCGTGCTCAAGCCCGAGTACAACACCGGCGACGGCGCCTTCGAGCTCGCTGCACCCATCTACGCACGCGTGAAGGGTCAGCCCGAACTGGTCAAGAAGCAGTACCTGGACATGAACATGTGGCTCCCGGGCGACATTCTGCTCAAGGCCGACAAGATGTGCATGGCACACTCGCTGGAGCTGCGCGTGCCCTTCCTGGACCGCAAAGTCATGGAGTTCGCCGAGCACATTCCCGACCGCTACCGCATCAACGAGAACGGCAACAAACAGGTACTCCGCCACGCTGCCAACAAGTCGCTGCCCGATGAGTGGGCCACCCGTCCCAAGGTGGGCTTCCCGGTGCCGATTGTCTACTGGCTGCGCGAGCAAAAGTGGTACGACTATGTCAAGGAGTACTTCACCGCGCCGTGGGCAAGCGAGTTCTTCAATACCGACGAGCTTATGCACCTGCTCGATCTGCACTTTGCGGGCAAGGGCGATTTCCAGCGCAAGATCTATACGCCGCTCGTGTTCCTAGTGTGGTACAAGCGCTTCTTTATCGACGAGGGCCAGCCTTCTGTTCAGGCTGCCTAGCCTCGGCTTACGAACGCCTGCGCGTAACGGCTCCTCCGGGAGCCGTTTTTGCGTGGGTGCGTTTCAGTTACTATAAAAACCGTCCCTGCCAAATGGCTGAGAAAGGTGAAAGATGCACCATTCGGATTCCGCGACCGTGACCACGGTCGATACGCTTGCCAAGCTTCTCGACGTGTGCGGCGAGCTGTGCGCATCAGAGCAGGTTGACGAGCGTGCCGTGACCGGCTGCTCGTTTGATTCGCGCGTGGTCTCGGCAGGTGACGTATTCTTTTGCAAAGGTGCTGCCTTTAAGCCCGCGTTTTTGAGCATGGCGCTCGATGCGGGCGCCGTCGCATTTGTGTGCGAGGAGTCGCTGGTCGAGTCTCTGGAGCCGCTGGCGAAGGAGAGCGGTGCTGCGATGCTGGTTGTTGATAGTGTTCGCACGGCCATGGCCCTGTTGCCGCCGGAGGTCTACGACCGTCCCGACCACGACGTCAAGATCGTGGGCATCACCGGCACCAAGGGAAAGACCACGGCCGCTTTTATGCTCCAGTCGATTATCAAAGCGGCGGGCGAGTCCTGCGGCATGATCGGCTCGGTGAGTACCGACGATGGCATCGAGTGCTACGAGAGCACCAATACTACGCCCGAGGCCCCCGAGGTCTGGCGCAATATCGCCAACTGCCGCATGTCCGGTCGCCAGTCCATGGTCATGGAGGTCTCGAGCCAGGCGCTCAAGTACCAACGCGTCGAGAATCTGCCGTTTGACGTGGCGTGCTTTCTCAACATCGGCCGCGACCACATCTCGCCGATCGAGCACCCGACCTTCGAGGATTATTTTGAGAGCAAACTCAGGATCTTTGACCAGGCAAAGACCGCCGTGGTGAATCTGGGCACCGAAGAGGTCGACCGTGTGCTGGAGGCAGCGTCGACGGCCGAGCGCTTGGTGACCGTTGGCGTCGAGCATCCCGAGGCAAGCCTGTGGGCGAGCGACGTACGCATGGTCGGCTTTAGCACCGAGTTCAACTTGCATGGCCTGTGTGCCGACGAGTCCGAGGCGGGGGAGAAGGTCCTGCTGGGTATCGCGGGAGACTTTAACGTGGAGAACGCGCTGGTCGCTATCGCCGCTGCGCGCGAGATCGGCATCGGTATCGATGCCATCAAGAAGGGCCTCTCCAAACTGCGTGTGCCGGGCCGTATGGAGGTCGTGGAGTCGAAGGACGGCCGCGTGATCTGCGTCGTTGACTATGCGCACAACCAGCTTTCGTTCCGTTCGCTTTTCTCGTCGGTCAAGCGCGCGTTTCCCGCCAGCCCCGTCATTGCGCTGTTTGGCGCCGCCGGCGGCAAGGCTCAGGAGCGCCGCGAGCAATTGCCACGCGAGGCCGCACCATATTCCGACCTGATGATCTTTACGAACGAGGATCCAGCTCACGAGGACCCGATGAAGGTCTGTCGCGAGCTTGCCGAACATGTTCCCGACGATACGCCGAACAAGATCATCCTCGATCGCGAAGCCGCTGTGCATGCGGCGTTCAAGGCGGCGCGCGAGGAGTACGTCAACCCCGATGCTCCCACCATTGTCTTGCTGCTGGCAAAGGGTGACGAGGAGCTCATGCACGTGGGCGACGAGTTCGTGCCCATCGAGAGCGACCTTTCGCTGGCCAATCGCCTGATCGATGTTACCCAGTTTGACTAATGAACCATGATGGCGGCGGCGCCCTGAGTACGCTGTCGCCATAAGCGTGTTCCCTCAATCAAAACATGCCGTCCAAGTCCAAACCCTTCTACGTAAACGGAGTAACCATGTCCCACAACACCCTGCCGACCGTTGCCGAGCTTTCGGGCGAGATGCGCGAGCGCTTGGCCAAGGTCAAGTACGTCTTTACCGACCTGGATGCCACGATGCTCGCGCCCGGCTCGTGCGTGCTGCGCGACAACGACGGCAACCCCTCGACCAAACTCGTCGAGGCTGTCGTGGCGCTCGCTCGCGCTGGTATTCAGGTGGTTCCCACCTCGGGCCGCAACCGTACCATGATCCACGAGGACGCGCGCGTGCTCGGTCTCAACTCCTACATCGGCGAGATGGGCGGCCTGGTCATGTACGACCTCAAAGCCAACGATTGGGAGTATCTGACCGGCGACATGCCCTACGACTCCTCTTGCGGCCTCACGCCGCACCAGGTGATCGAGCAGACCGGCGTGTGCGAGAAGATCCTCGCCCGCTGGCCGCACAAGATCGAGTATCACAACGACATGTCGACCGGCTACAAATACCGTGAGGTCACCGTCGGCATGCGCGGCGATGTGCCCGACGATGAGGTTCAGGCCATCCTGGACGAGGCCGGCTGCGGTCTGATCTGGGCTTGCAACGGCCATCTGACTCACCTGTCCAAGCCGACGACGCTCGAGCTCGATCGCGTCGAGGACGGTCGCGCATTCAACATCAACCCCGCGGGTCTCAACAAGGGCGTTGCCATCGCGCGCTTCTGCGAGCACCTGGGGATCGAGCGCGAGGAGACGCTCGCGCTCGGCGATTCCGAGTCCGACTTCTACATGGCCGATCACGTGGGCACGTTCTGCCTGGTCGAGAATGGCCTGACGAGCGCCGGCGCGCCCGAGTTCCTGGCTGCCTGCGAGAACGCTTTCGTTACGCGCGGCAAAATTGTCGACGGTTGGGCGGCGACGGCAGAGCTGCTGGTCGCGGCGCGTTCGTAGCGCGGCGTCGCTGCACTTGGACATGTCTTTTCGAGAGAGACTGGTGAGGTAATGTCCGATATCGAGAATCCGGCAGGCGACACGCGCCCGATTGGCGTGTTCGATTCTGGTTTGGGCGGTCTGACGGTTGCGCGCGCGATTGCGACGGCGCTGCCGCACGAGTCCGTCTACTACTTTGGCGACACCAAGCGCTGCCCCTACGGCACGCGCACCGAGGATGAAGTGCGCTCGTTTGCGCTGCAGGCGGGTCGTTGGCTTTCGAAGCACGACGTCAAGATTATGGTCATCGCCTGCAACACGGCGACCGCTGCGGCCTTGCGTTTGGCCCAGCAGGTGCTCGACGTTCCCGTGATCGGCGTGATCGCGCCGGGTGCCCGTGCAGCAATCAACAGCACGCGTACGCGTCGCGTGGGCGTGCTCGCCACCAACCTCACCATTCGCTCGGGCGCCTACACGCGCGCCATTCAGGACCTGGATGCCGGCGTCGATGTATACGGCTGTCCTGCCTCGAGCTTTGTCGAGGTTGTCGAACACGAGCTTGCCTCGGGTGCACATCTGCAGGAACAGTGGCTTGAGAACGAGGACATCTTCGATACGCCTGCTGTGCGTGCGCTGGTGGGTGCCACGGTTGAGCCGCTACGCGACCACGGTATCGATACCGTGGTGCTCGGCTGTACGCATTTCCCGCTGTTGGTGGGACCTATCCGCCATGCGCTGGGGCCTGGGGTGCGCGTCGTAAGTTCCGCCGAGGAGACTACACGCGAGCTGACCGATATCCTCACACGCCGCGAGCAGCTGGCGGGCGACGCCGCCGAGCCGCAGCATCGTTTTGCCACGACGGCCGATAACATTGCCGAGTTTGCGGTGGCGGGTAGCTTTATCTTTGGTCAGCCGCTCAAGAGCATCGAACATATCGATATCGATGAGCTGAAATAGATGTAAGGCAGCCGTCAAGGCCTTCGCCACATCTTTTGCCGAAAGGATATTTCTATGGAGTACATGCAGGTCAACCGCGCTAACGGTCGCGCCGCCAACGAGTTGCGCCCCGTTAAGCTCACCCGTGGCGTCATGAAGCACGCCCACGGCTCGTGTTTGGCCGAGTTCGGTGACACGCGCGTGCTGTGCGCCGCCACTATCGAGGAGGGCGTGCCGGGCTGGCGAAAGGGAGCTAAGGCCGGCTGGGTGACCGCGGAATACGCCATGCTGCCGGCGTCGACCGGCAAGCGCTGCAAGCGCGAGCACGCCAACCGCAAGGGCCGCTCTATGGAGATCGAGCGCCTCATTGGCCGCAGCCTGCGTACCGTCGTCAACATGAAGGCGCTCGGCGAGTACACCGTCACCGTTGACTGCGATGTGATTCAGGCCGATGGCGGCACGCGTACAGCGAGCATCACCGGCGCCTGGGTGGCGCTGCACGACGCCCTTGCCATGTGGGTCGAGGCGGGCAAGATCGAGCGCATCCCGCTTACCGGCCAGGTGGCTGCCATCTCTATGGGCGTTGTCGACGGCAATACGCTGCTTGACCTCGATTATTCCGAGGACAGTCATGCCGAGGTCGACATGAACCTCGTCGCCACCGATACCGGTGAGATGATCGAGCTCCAGGGCACCGGCGAGCAGGCGCCCTTCGACCGCAAACGCCTCAACGCCCTGCTTGACCTGGGTGACAAGGGTGTCGCCGAGCTCATCGAGCTTCAGCGCCAAGCCATCGCCTAACCTGCCAAAAAGGGACAGGTTTATTTTGGTAGGTTTTATCTGCTGAAATGCTGCGTTGAAAGGTCCGATCGCCTGAGAGGGGAGAGGTCAAGTGCCCAAACGCCCCTCACGCGGCTTGCTATAGAGACAAGGAGGCCAGTTATGGCACTTGAGAAGATTGACATCGACACCCTCGACCCGGCGGCGACCATCGTCGTGGCAACGGGCAACGCCCATAAGCTCACCGAGATCGAGGCCATTTTGGGCAAGGTCATGCCCGAGGTGCGCTTTGTGGCGCTCGGCCAGCTGGGTGATTTTGAGGATCCCGAGGAAAACGGCACGACGTTTTTGGAGAACGCCATCATCAAGGCCCAAGCCGCGGTTGAGGAGACGGGCCTTATGGCCATTGCCGACGATTCGGGCTTGGTCGTCGACGCGCTGGACGGCGAGCCTGGCGTGTATAGCGCGCGCTATGCGGGCGTGCACGGCGACGATGCCGCCAACAACGCCAAACTCCTCGTTAACCTGGATGGCGTGGCCGACGAGGATCGCACCGCGCGCTTTATGAGCGTCGTCGCGCTCATCGACACGGACGGTTTGGTCACCTATGGCGAGGGCGCCTGCGAGGGCGTTATCGCGCACGAGGGCCGCGGCGATCACGGCTTTGGCTACGACCCGCTGTTCCTGCCGGTCGACACGCCGGGCAAGACCATGGCCGAGCTGACGGCTGACGAGAAGAACGCCATCAGCCATCGTTTCCACGCGCTCGAGCATCTGTCCGCCAAGCTGACGGGCGAGGAGTAGACCGTGCGTGCGGTGGTGCAGCGCGTGCTCAACGCCGGCGTGACGGTCGACGGCGAGTGCGTGGGCCGCATTGGACGCGGCTACCTGGTGCTGCTGGGTGTGGGCCATGGCGATACGCGTGCCGAGGCCGACAAGCTGTGGGGCAAGCTCCGCGGGCTGCGTATCAACGAGGACGAGAACGGCAAGACCAACTTGGCGCTTGCCGATGTCGACGGCGAGGTGCTCGTGGTGTCGCAGTTCACGCTGTTCGCCGACTGCCGCCACGGTCGCCGCCCATCGTTTACGGATGCCGGCGCCCCCGATGTCGCCAACGAGCTCTACGAGTACTTCCTGACGCTCGTTCGTCAAGATGTCGAACACGTGGCGCACGGCATCTTTGGCGCCGATATGAAAGTCGATCTCGTCAACGACGGCCCATTCACCATCGTCTTGGACACCGACAACCTTTAGGTTACGCGGTTTTACCAAACCGCGTAACAACTGGTCATGCGAGATTGTCGTCTGGTACGTATTTGGGACCGGGCTTATTTAGCTACTTGCGTATGGCCACAACAGGGTGCTATAGTATTAGAGTTTTGTCTATCTTAGGGGTATTATCCCCTTTTTGAATTGCACCTTCTGGAGGCCCTGTTCATGGAAGAGATGGAAGTCAATCACGTCGACGACATCCACGAGAAGCTGACCGATATGGTGGGCGATCGCGTCAAAGTTAAGGCCAACATGGGCCGCACCCGCGTTGTCGAGCGCATGGGCACCATCAAGAGCGTCCACCCCGCCGTCTTTATCGTCGAGGTTGACGAGCGCCGCGGCCGCAAGTCGCGTCAGTCCTACCAGTACATCGATGTCCTCACCGGCCAGGTCGAGCTGTTCGACCCCGAGAGCGGCGAGCATATCTTTACCCCGCTCGGCAATCAGCTCGAGGAGCATTAACGGTGACCGATCGGTCCCTGACTCTTTCCGCGCCGGCAAAGATTAACCTCTACCTGGGGGTTCATACCGAGCGCGATGACCGCGGCTACCACAGGGTCGATTCCCTGATGGCGGCCGTCGGTCTTTCCGATACCGTGACGGTCACGCCGGCGCAGGCGCTGACCGTCCAGACGGTTCCGGCATCAGATTTTCCCATGCAAAAGAATACGGCGTATCGGGCTGCGGTTGCTATGGCCGAGCATTATGGTCGCGAGGCAAACATCTGCGTGACGATTGAGAAGCGCATCCCATTGTGCGCCGGCTTGGGCGGCCCCTCGACGGATGCGGCCGCGGTCATTGTCGCCTTGGCGGAGCTCTGGGGCATTGATCGCACCGACCCAGCGCTCGACGATATTGCGCGAGGCATCGGTGCTGACGTCCCGTTCTTTTTGCACGCGAGTCCTGCGTTCTACGTAGGTGGGGGAGACGTGCTGGCAACTGAGTACCCCGCGCTGCCCGCGACGCCCGTCGTGCTGGTCAAGCCGCGCGAGGCAAGTGTTTCGACAATTGAAGCCTATCGACGTTTTGACGAGGCCTCGGTGCCTGCGGACAAGCCCGGCGCGATAGCTTCTGCCTTGCGTGCTGGTGATGCCGAGACGGCATATGCACTCATCCATAACAACCTTGGTGTCATTTCCGCACAGATGGAGTCGCAGATTCAAACGGTCCTCGACTGGCTGCGTAAACAGGACGGAACCGTTGCTGTAGATGTGTGCGGATCGGGTGCCTGCTCGTTTGCCATTTGCGACACCGCTGCCACGGCCGAAAGGCTTGCCGATGCTGCCCAGCAAAATGGCTGGTGGGCCTGCGCGACTGAGCTTATTCCCAACACGGTTCAAATCGACGCGCCAAAGAAATAAAAATTTCTCTAGCACGCGGCGAAAATCTTTGTTACTATAGTCGAGCTAACGGGTTGTGGCTCAGTTTGGTAGAGCACTGCGTTCGGGACGCAGGGGTCGCTGGTTCAAATCCAGTCAACCCGACCAGAGCATGAGGAGGGACCGCTTCTTGCGGTCCCTTTTTTTAGCTAGTGTTGTGATACCGCGATACCCGCGGTATACTCATTCGAGCTTGTCTCGCTGTATTGTGGAGGTCTACATGTTTGGACTGAGGGCTCCTGAGCTCATCATTATTCTCGTCGTTGTCCTGATTATCTTCGGGCCCAAGAACCTGCCGAAGCTCGGCAAGTCCCTCGGCTCTACCGTCAAGAATATCCGTGAGGGTATGGAGGGCGACGATAAGGCCGAGACCAAGCAGGCCGAGGAGGTCGTGGTCGAGCAGTCCGAGGAGGACAAGGAGATCGCTGAGCTCGAGGCCAAGCTCGCTGCTGCCAAGAAGAAGCAGGCAGAGGACAGCGACGCGGACGCAGAGTAGTCCCATCCCTTTGGGGTGAGCACCTGACCGGCTTGCCCGCAGGCTAGCCGGTCTTTTTCGTTTTGTTGACAGTTGATTGTTTGATCAGAGTTGGGGAGATATCCGTATGGACGCAAGCCAGATCGTACTGACCGCTGAGGGCCGCCAGAAGCTCGTCGAGGAGCTCGCCTGGCGTGAGGGCGATTACGCCAAGGAGATCGTCGAGGACATCAAGGAAGCCCGCGCGTTCGGCGACCTTTCGGAGAACTCCGAGTACGATGCCGCCAAGGACAAGCAGGCCCAGAATGCTGCTCGTATCGCCGAGATCCAGGCCATTCTTGCCAACGCTCAGGTTGCTGCCACCACGGGCGACCTGACCGTCTCCATCGGTTCCACCGTTTCGCTGATTGATCCCAACGGCGAGGTCATGGAAGTCACGCTCGTCGGTACCACCGAGACCAACTCGCTCGAGCACAAGATTTCCAACGAGTCTCCGGTCGGTCACGCCATCATTGGTCACGGCGAGGGCGATTCCGTCGAGGTCGTTACGCCTTCCGGCAAGACTCGCGTCTACACCATCGCCAAGATCGCACGCTAGACCACGGTCCCGCGTAAAGGTATGTTTTCGCTCCCTGGGACCGAATCCTGGGGAGCGTTTTAGTTTGAGGAGCTAACTTATGGCAGAGAACCAGAACGCCGCCGATCAGGCATCGACGCTCAACGACGAGCGCGCCACCCGCCTGGTCAAGCGCGCCGCCCTGTTCGAGGCGGGCCAGAACCCCTATCCTGAGCACTCTGAGCTTGAGGACTACGTCGCCGATATCGAGGCTAAGTACGCCGATCTTGCCGATGGTGAGGACACCGAGGATGTCGTGAAGATTGCCGGCCGTGTGGTCGCCAAGCGCGGTCAGGGCAAGATCATGTTCATCGTCGTGCGCGATGCGACTGCCGAGATTCAACTGTTCTGCCGCATCAACGACATGGACGAGGCTGCCTGGAATACGCTCAAGGCCCTCGACCTGGGCGACATCCTGGGCGTGACCGGCGTGGTCGTGCGCACCAAGCGCGGCCAGCTTTCCGTTGCCCCTGAGAGCGCGACCCTGCTTTCCAAGGCCGTTCGTCCGCTGCCCGAGAAGTTCCACGGTCTTTCCGACAAGGAGACCCGCTATCGCCAGCGCTATGTCGACCTGATCGCCAACGACGACGTTCGTGAGACCTTCCGTAAGCGTTCGCAGATTCTCTCCACCTTCCGTCGCTTTATGGAGTCCGACGGCTACATGGAGGTCGAGACCCCCATCCTGCAGACCATCCAGGGTGGTGCCACGGCCAAGCCGTTCATTACCCACTTCAACGCGCTCGATCAGGAGTGCTACCTGCGTATTGCCACCGAGCTGCACCTCAAGCGCTGCATCGTCGGTGGTTTTGAGCGCGTGTTCGAGATCGGCCGCATCTTCCGTAACGAGGGCATGGACCTTACCCACAACCCCGAGTTCACCACGATGGAGGCCTACCGTGCCTTCTCCGACCTCGAGGGCATGAAGGCGCTCGCCCAGGGTGTCATTAAGGCGGCTAACAAGGCCATCGGCAACCCCGAGGTCATCGAGTACCAGGGCCAGACCATCGACCTTTCTGGTGAGTGGGCCAGCCGTCCCATGACCGACATCGTCTCCGACGTGCTCGGCAAGCAGGTCACCATCGACACGCCGGTCGAGGAGCTTGCTGCCGCCGCGCGCGAGAAGGGCCTGGAGATTAAGCCCGAGTGGACCGCCGGCAAGATTATCGCCGAGATCTACGATGAGCTGGGCGAGGACACCATCGTCAACCCCACGTTCGTGTGCGATTACCCCATCGAGGTCAGCCCGCTTGCCAAGCGCTTTGAGGACGACCCGCGCCTGACGCACCGCTTTGAGCTGGTTATTGCCGGTCACGAGTACGCCAACGCGTTCTCTGAGCTCAACGACCCGGTCGACCAGGCCGAGCGCTTTGCCGCTCAGATGGCCGAGAAGGCCGGCGGTGACGACGAGGCCATGGAGTACGACGAGGACTACGTGCGCGCCCTCGAGTACGGTATGCCTCCTGCGGGCGGCATCGGCATCGGCATCGACCGCGTGGTCATGCTGCTCACCAACCAGGCTTCTATCCGCGACGTGCTGCTGTTCCCGCACATGAAGCCCGAGAAGGGTTTCCAGTCCGGTGCCGCTGCCGCCAAGGCTGCCGAGGCCGGCAACGCCGCGAGCCCGTTCGCTAAGTCGCTTAAGCCCACGCTCGATTACTCCAAGATCGCCGTTGAGCCGCTGTTTGAGGAGTTCGTCGACTTTGATACCTTCTCCAAGAGCGACTTCCGCGCTGTGAAGGTCAAGG
The DNA here is from genome assembly GCA_902491915.1 of uncultured Collinsella sp. GTDB lineage: Bacteria > Actinomycetota > Coriobacteriia > Coriobacteriales > Coriobacteriaceae > Collinsella. The sequence continues at coordinate 25,751 of CABUJL010000003.1, read as the reverse complement.
CATGCGAGGCCGTCAAGAAGTCCAAGAAGCTGCTGAACTTTACGCTCGACGACGGCACCGGCACCGACCGCACCATTCTCTCCGGCATCCATGAATACTATGAGCCCGAGGACCTGGTTGGCAAGACCTTGCTTGCCATCACCAACCTGCCTCCGCGCAAGATGATGGGTATTCCCAGCTGCGGCATGCTGATCAGCGCTGTCCACGAGGAGGAGGGCGAGGAGCGCCTCAACCTGATCCAGCTCGACGCCTCCATCCCCGCCGGCGCAAAGATGTACTAGGGGGTTACGGCGTTTTACCAAACGCCGTAACCGCTCGACGCTGCGCGCCGCCCAGAGCGACAATTTGTCATTCAAAAGGCAAGGCATGACCAGAAGGTCTATGCCTTGCCTTTTTCATGCCAACTTGTTCGCTCTGGACGTCGCTCGCTGTCCGTCCTCTATCTGCGGCGTTGACTTGGTTGACACTTAGAACATCGATGTAGTCATTGGGGACGTTCTTAAACGACTACCCAACGGATATTGCCCACATGGCTCGCATGACAGTCGTCTCTTTTATGTTTCCTTTAGCCGTTGCTGCCTAGGATGGGGGTTAGTCGGCAGGAAGGGAGCGTCTATATGGACGACGCGAGCGAGCGTGCAATCGAAGAGGACATGCTCGATCAGTTCAATTACTTTGATGATGAGGACGAGGAGCTGATCGACCGTCGCGAGCCAGCGCCGCTTGATTCCTTTGATCTGGTCGATGAAGAGGCTGATGAGGTTGAGGGTGAATCAGTGGAGCCCCCACAGCCTTCGCGCCTTGACTCGCTGCTTTCGAGAGCCCCCATGCACCACGGCGTTCGTGCCGGCGCGCTCCATATGAAAACTGACTGGCATCAGATCGTGACGGCAGGCGATGAACTTGCCGTCGATGCGCCGCTCACCGATAAGTCATCCATCATCTGCCGCACCGGCATGCTTATGCTCGCGAGCGGAACGGGTGCCTGGCGTGTACGCGATACCATGAATCGTGTTGCTGACGTGCTCGGCGTCACAATTCACGTCGACCTGAGTCTTCTGTCGTTTGAGTGCACTTGCATCGAAGATGGCCACTGCTTTAACGAGGTTGTCAGCCTGCCCACAACGGGAGTCAATACCCATCGCATTTGGATGATGGAGAGTTTCCTCAAGGAAATCGAGACCTATGGTCGTCGCTTCACGGTACACGAGTATCACGAGATGCTCAGGACCGTTGAGAGCTCAAAGCCCGATTACTCTCCCTGGCAACAGGGCCTTGCGGCAGCCTGTGCTTGCGGCGCCTTCGTCTTTTTGCTCGGCGGCGGCCCTATCGAGATGGCCTGTGCATTCGTAGGCGCTGGTGTCGGTAACTTTGCTCGCTCCCATATTCTCAAGCAAGGCCTTGGTCAGTTCAGCGCGCTGACGACCGGTGTTGCGCTCGCTTGCGTTTCGTATCTGCTGGCATTGCTCGGCCTTGGCCAGGTCATACCGGGGGCAATGTCGCACCAAGAAGGCTATATCGGCGCCATGCTCTTTGTGATTCCCGGCTTTCCGCTCATTACGGCAGGCCTCGACATCGCTAAGCTCGACATGCGAAGCGGTATCGAGCGTCTTTCGTATGCTGTGTCGATTATTGTGATGGCGACCCTCGTAGGTTGGATGGTTGCCGAGTGCGTGGGACTGGCGCCGGATGACTTCGCCCCGCTCGGCCTCTCACCGTTGGCTCTTACGCTCTTGCGCATACTGATGAGCTTCGTTGGCGTATTCGGCTTCTCGGTGATGTTCAACAGCCCGGTAAAGATGGCCGCGGCAGCTGGGTTGATCGGCGCCGTGTCCAATACCCTGCGTCTGACCCTTGTCGATGCGCCGACGATGATTCCCTTCCTGGGCCTCAGCACGGGAATGCCTCCCGAGGCAGCAGCGTTTATCGGCGCGCTGGTATCGGGGCTGCTCGCAAGCTTGGCTGAAGTCAAGCTCACCTACCCGCGCATCGCCCTCACGGTGCCTTCGATTGTCATTATGGTGCCGGGCTTGTATCTGTATCGCTCGATGTATTACATGTGCACCTTCGACACGGTCAATATGCTCGGCTGGTTTGTGCGCGCAGTGCTCATCGTAGCGTTTCTGCCCGTTGGACTGGGTGTGGCGCGTACGCTCACCGACCCTCGCTGGCGCCACACCAGCTAATTGGTGCAAGGGGGACAGGTTACTTTGCACCCCCAATGAGTTGCGGTGAAATAGGGACTGAATTGCTGCTTAAAGGGTCAAAACAGTCCGTATTCCACCGCAACTTATGGGGTCGGGGGGATTATTGGTGCCCTGCATCTCCATAAACTCAACGCTTACGAAGCGCGCGCCGTTCGTGTTAGGGTAGTTCCACCACATAAGTAGTCGCAGACGCACGTACCACGGGCGGGCGAGATGAAGTCCCAACAGCTCCATCTTGCCCGCCCGTTTTTGTTGCGTGGTGCCGCGGCGTAACACAGAAAGGATTTTGTCCTTTATGCCTATCAACAAACGAGAGAGCCTGCTGTTCACCTTTATCATGTGCTTTTGCATGGTGCTCTGGATGAGCATCTACAACGTTGCCCTGCAGCATGGGGCCATCAGCGGCGAGGTTGTTGCCGCCGCGTGGCTCGGCTTCCCCGTTGCCTACATTTTTGCCATGTGCTGCGACTGGTTTGTTGCCAGCCCCCTTGCCAAGGGTTTCGCTTTTAAATTCCTGGTCACGCCGGGCAAGAGCTCGCCACTTGCCATGACGCTCGCCGTCAGCTCCTGCATGGTCGTTCCCATGGTCATCATCATGTCGCTGTACGGTGCCTGCGAGGGTCTGACGCACATGCCCGGCGGCATCCTTGCGAACCTGTATTCCGTGCCCGCGATCTGGATGATCAACATCCCGCATAATTTTGTGATGGCGCTGCCGTGGAACCTTTTGGTAGCCGGTCCGATTTCCCACTTCGTCTTCCGTCGCGCCTTCCCTGTGGGGACGGTTTTCGAGGAGGAGCATGCCGAGCTCTTGGAGCAGGCTATGGCTCCTGAGTGCGAGTAGCTCGCTTAGGGATCTGCTGAGCGCGGGCGACTTGCTTGGTTGGAGCCCTAAGCGTGGATAGCTCTCTCGGCGACATCGCGGGCGTGAGCGGTGCGCATGACCGGAGGGCCCGTGCTGCTCCGTTGCCCGACGTGCTAGCGCGCAGAACAATCTGTTGGTGCATTCGGCGGCTGCTGAAGCGTTTCGGCAGCCGCTTTTTATACGGAGTTTAAATACAACAGTCTGTTGTATTACGTAGAGTGGTATATCTCTAGCAGGAAAAATGCGAGAGACGGAGCATTATGGCGTTGCTAGTAGGACTGGACGTAGGGTCGACGACGACCAAAGTTTACGCGATGCACGAGGATATGACCGAGGCGTGGTGGGGATATCGCCGCCACGGGGCGTGTCAGACAGCGAGCGTGCGCGCCATGCTCGGCGAGCTCGCCGAGCGCTTTCCCCATGAGTCGCTGCGCGTTGCGGTGACCGGCTCGGGTGCGCGCGATATCGCGACCGCGCTGGGCGCCTCGTACGTTCAGGAGGTGGTCGCCAACGCGCTCGCGATCAGCAGGTTCTATCCGCAGACGCGCTGCGCCATCGAGCTGGGCGGCCAAGACGCCAAGATGATCTTCTTCCGCACCAACGATAAGGGAGACATCGAGGTTGCCGACATGCGCATGAACGGCTCGTGCGCAGGCGGTACCGGTGCATTTATCGACGAGATGGCAAAGCTCATGGGGGTCGGCACCGAATCGGGCGAGTTCGAGCAGCTCGCAAGCCGGGGAACGACCGTCCACGAGGTCTCGGGCCGCTGCGGCGTGTACGCAAAGACCGATATCCAGCCGCTGCTCAACGAGGGCATTCCTACCACCGACCTGGCGCTTTCGGCGCTTCACGCGGTCGCCCGCCAAACGATCGGCGGTCTGGCCCAGGGTATCGACATCGAGCCGCCGGTAATCTTCGAGGGCGGTGCGCTCGCCTACAACCCCACACTGGTCCGCGTGTTCCGGGAGCAACTGAATCTATCGGACGATCAGGTTATCGTCCCGCGCGATCCGCAGATCATGGTCGCGCGCGGTGCCGCCCTGTCGCTGACCGACATGTTCGCATCGTCCCAACCGATCGACCTTCCCGACGCTTTTGTCCGGCTGGATAAGCTCGAGACGGTCGCGCCCGCAAGCGGGGAGGGACGTCTTGCCCAGCCCTTTTTTGCCACACCTGCCGAGCAGGCGGATTTTACGGCACGCCATGGCAAAGAGACGCCGGCAAAGGGTCCGGATGCGTATGCGCCCGGAGAGACGGTGCGTGTGGCGCTCGGTATCGATTCGGGGAGCACGACGACCAAGTTCGCCCTGGTCGATGAGGCGGGTGAGCTTGTCGATTCGTTCTACGCGTCTAATAACGGCAGACCGCTCGACGTCGCCCAACAGGGTCTTGTCAGCTTGAAGAACCGCTGGGAGACAGCGGGAGTCACGCTTGCGATCGATGCCGTGGGCACCACGGGATACGGCGAGGAGCTTTTCGCGCGCGCGTTCCACGCCGACTACCATACGGTCGAGACGGTCGCGCACGCCCGCGCCGCGTGCGCATGCGTTCCCGATGCGACCTTCGTGCTCGACATCGGCGGACAGGATATGAAGGCCATCTGGCTCAACCACGGCGTGCTGACCGATATCGTCGTCAACGAGGCGTGCTCTGCGGGCTGCGGCTCGTTCCTCGAGGGTTTTGCCAAAAACCTCGGAATAGCCGTTGAGGATATCGCGACCGAGGCATTTTCGTCCAAAGCCCCCGCCGTTCTCGGCAGCCGCTGCACGGTGTTCATGAACAGCAGCGTCGTTTCCGAGCAGCGGCGCGGTAAGGGTCCGGGCGACATCATGGCCGGTCTCTGCCGTTCGATTATCGAGAACGTGTTCACCAAGGTCATTCGCGTTTCAAATCTCAACCGTCTGGGCGACAAAGTCGTCGTCCAGGGCGGCACGTTCCGAAACGACGCGGTGCTGCGCGCATTCGAGCAGTATCTGGGCAAACCCGTCACGCGTGCGCCCCACCCGGGGCTGATGGGCGCTATCGGTATCGCCCTGCTCGCGCGCGAGGAATGCCGCAAGGGCGACGCCGGCACGTCGTTTATCGGGCTCGATGCCGTGGAGCGCTTCGAGCATCGCGAGTTCGGCGGCGTTACCTGCCGTCGGTGCAACAACCGCTGCCAGCGCGCGGTCGTGGCATTTGGCGACGGCTCGCTTTACGTCACGGGCAATCGCTGCCCGCGCGGCGGCGCCATCTCATGGGATGAGCTCGTGCGCGAGGTTCCCGCGGCGGAGGAGCTGCGTCCGCAGGGTGCTTGCGAGGCACAGGCACCCGGCACGGGGCGCGACCGGACCGCGGCTGCCCCCAATCTCTTTGTCGACCGCGAGAAGCTGCTGTTCGAGTCGTACCCCACGGTTCCCGTCTGCGGGGGGCGCGATGTCACGATCGGCATTCCCCGTGTGCTCGAGTTCTGGGACACCATGCCGTTCTGGTCGACGTTCTTCAGCACGCTCGGCTTTAAGGTGCGCGTCTCGGGACGCAGCACCAAGGCGATGTACGAGCGCGGTCTGGCGCACGTCACATCCGACACCGTGTGCTTCCCGGCCAAGCTCGTCCACGGGCACATCCGCAATCTCGTCGACGCCGGCGTCGACCGCATCTTCATGCCCATCATCACGACGGTGCCCACCGAAAACACCGCCTCTACCAGCGAGTGGATGTGCGCCGTCGTAAAGGGATACCCCTACGTGATGCGCAATTCCGATAACCCGGAGGAGCGTTTCGGCGTTCCGTTCGATACGCCGCTGTTCCACTGGTACGACGAGGGCGACCGAAACCGCCAGCTCAAGGCGTGGTGCAAGGAGACCTTCGATATCGATGCCGACCTGGTTGCCAAGGCGACCGAGCAGGCGGACCGCGCGCAGGAGACGTTTGAGAACCAGCTGCAGCTGCGCGGCAGGCAGGTGCTCGAGAACGTGCGCGAGGACGGCGGCTACGCGGTGGTGATCGCTTCGCGCCCGTACCACAACGACCCGCTGGTCAACCACGGGCTGCCCAAGCTCTTCTCTGAGCGCGGCATCCCCGTGCTGACGCCCGATGCGGTGCCGGGGGTCTGCAACGTCGATCTTTCCAACAGCCGCATCGACATCGTGAACAACTACCATGCGCGCATGCTGTCGTGCGCGGTCATCGTCGCATCGACGCCCGAGCTCGAGCTCGTGCAGATGGGCAGCTTCGGCTGCGGCCACGATGCGTATCTCACCGACGAGATCGCGCGCATGATGGGCGAGATGGGCTCCAAGGTTCCGATGATGATCAAGCTCGATGAGAGCGACGTCGCCGGTCCCATGGGCATTCGCGTGCGTTCGTTTATCGAGTCGGTCAACCGTCGTCGCGCGGAGGAGCGTGCCGAGGGCGCCCGGGTGCACGCGGTCCATCCGCTCGACGACCCGTATAAGGTCAAGTACACCAAGCGCGACCGGCACGACAAGATCGCGCTGGTCCCCAACACCTCCCATGCGTTCTGCAGGCTCATGACCGCGGCGATGCGCAATCAGGGCGTGCGCGCCGAGGCCCTTGATATCGGGCGCGAGGATGCCATCCGCCTGGGCAAACGCTATGTGCACAACGACATCTGCTTCCCCGCGCAAATCGTGATCGGCGAGGCGCTCGCGGCACTCGAGAGCGGTAAGTACGACCCGCACGACGTCGCCGTGGTGACTGGCAAGTATATCGGCGACTGCCGCCTGACGCACTACATGCCCCTGCTGCGCCGCGCGCTCGACGACGCGGGATACGACTATGTCCCGGTGCTCACCAACGACGACGTCGATGCCCACAATGCGCATCCGGGCTTCAAGCTCGGCCTTGGCCCGAGCATCCAGATCGCCTACGGTCTTCCCATGATCGATGCCCTCGAGGCCATGCTTAGGCGCATCCGTCCCTACGAGCTCGAGAAGGGCGCGGCGGACGCTGCGTTCGACCGCGCGCTCGATGAGGTTATCGAGGGCATGGAGCGCTCCGGGCTGAGAGGCCAGGCGACGGGCTTCAAACGCGCGCTTGCGATCATGGACGCCGTTCCGTACGACCGCTCGAACCCGCATCCGACCGTTCTCATCGTGGGCGAGTACCTGCTCAATTTCCATCTCGGCGCCAACCACGAGATTGAGCGCTACCTCGAGGACAACGGGCTCGAGGTCATCGAGGCGCGCATGACCGACGTGATCCGCAAGACCTATTTCTACAAGCATGCGCAGTCGCGCGAGTTCCACGTCGACCTGTCGCTGCCCGAAAAGGCCTGGTACGCCACGGCGGACAACCTGTTCGAGCTCGCGCACGACCGTTGCGACCGCCTGGGCGCGGCGAGCCCGCTCTACGAGCCGCCGACGCGCATGCCCGAGCTCGTGCGCGCGAGCGATAAGATCCTGCACCATACGTTCGATGCGGGCGAGGGCGTGCTGATTCCGGCGGAGATCCTCGAGCACGCCAAGCGCGGCTGCCGCAACTTCGTGATCCTGCAGCCGTTCGGGTGTCTGCCCAACCATGTCGTGGGGCGCGGGCTCATCCATGCGCTCAAGGAGCAGTATCCCACGGCGCAGTTCCTGCCGCTCGACTACGATCCCGACGTGAGCTTCGCCAACGTGGAGAACCGTCTTCAGATGCTCATCATGAACGCCAAGGCGCAGGGGTGCGGTGAGGCGCATGGCGAGACCGCGTAAGGACGCCGATGCGCCCGATGCACGCACCCGTATCATCGAGGCGTTTTGGGAGCTCATCGAGAACAACAGCATCTTCGAGCTGTCGGTTGGCGAGGTGACCCGCGCCGCCCAGTGCAATCGCGGAACGTTTTACTACTATTTTCACGATTTCGATGAACTCGTCGCCATCGCCATAGCCCAGCTGCTGCAGGATAACGAGCTCATCACCGATGCCCTCTGGCATTTTTCGAGCGAGGGCGACCTTTCGGCGTTCGACCGGCGCGACGTCCGCTGCCTGCTGCGGCGCATCGTCATCACCATGAGGGCGGGTGCCGCCGAGCAGGTCGTGCAGGGCATCCATACGATCATCATCGACCGCGTGAGAGAGATCGTCCACCCCGACGGAGAAGAGCTCAAGGCAGATTCGAGCTTTGCGGTGGGCTTTCTGGTCTCGGGCATCATGGGCTTTGTGATGGCGGTCGGCTTTGCCCGGGAGGGCGGCGAGGAGATAGACCTCGAGCAGCCGGGGGACAGCGCGTGCGCGTACCTGAGGGCGGTCGCCATGCAGACGGTGGAAACGGTCGCGCAAGTCGAGGGCGTCGATACATCCGAGCTGCTCGAACGCGTCTCCAAGGAGGCCGATGCCTATCGCGCATCGCGTGCGACGAGTCCCGACGTGGTGAAAGACGCCTAGGGTTTCTCTTGCGGGGCGCCTGTCGCGCATCGCGCGGTGAGTCCCGCGATGCGGTCATAACCTGCATTCATGTGAGCCGGGTTTATAGATATTCCTCCAGCTGTTAACATAGACAACCTGTGGGTAAAGAGACAAAAGCGCCGCCGACGGGCGGGCGTTTTGATTTCGATGAACTCATGTAAGGAAACGAGCATGTTAGATAGATTTACCGATCGAGCGCGCAAGGTCATGTCGATGGCCAAACAGGAGGCGCTCGATCTGCACTCAAATAAGGTGGGCACCGAGCACCTGCTGCTCGCACTCGCCAAGGAGGACGAGGGCATCGCTGCCGAGGCGCTGCGCTCGCTTGATATCTCCTACGACGACATCATGGACACCCTCAAGGAGGTCCAGACCACGGTTCCCGAGCCCAGCGAGGAGACCGAGGCTGCCAAGCTTGCCTTTACGCCGCTCGTCATCAGCGTGATGGAGCGCTCCTTCCGCGTGGCACGTGAGAACAACCAGACCTACGTGTCGACCGAGCACTTGCTGATTGGCATCGTCGAAGAGGGTAACGGCATGGCCATGGACATCCTCATGCGCCTGGGTGTGTCGTCCGCCTCCATCAAAAAGGCTATCGAGAAACTTACCGCCAAGGACCAGGACAAGAAGCGTCCGCTCGCCGGCGCCGGTGCCGGGCGTCCCGGTGCGGGCCTGCCGTTCTTTAGCGGCTCGGACGCGTCGCAGCAAAAGGGGAGCGGCACCGATACGCTCAAGCAGTTCGCCACCAACCTCACGCAAAAGGCGCGCGATGGCGAGCTCGACCCTGTAATTGGTCGCGAAAAGGAAGTCCAGCGTATGATGGAAATTCTTTCGCGCCGCACCAAGAACAACCCGCTCATTCTGGGCGACCCCGGCGTGGGCAAGACGGCCATCGTCGAGGGCCTGGCTCAGCAGATTGCAGCCGGCAACGTGCCCGAGAACCTCATGAACCAGAATATCTGGACGCTCGACCTGCCGGGTCTTGTCGCGGGCGCCAAGTATCGCGGTGAGTTTGAGGAGCGCCTCAAGAACGTGATCCAGGAGGCCACCGAGGCTGACGACGTCATCCTGTTTATTGACGAGATGCACACCATCATCGGTGCCGGCTCTGCCGAGGGCTCCATCGACGCGAGCTCCATGCTCAAGCCCGTTCTCGCACGCGGTGCTTTCCAGATCATCGGTGCCACCACGGCCGAGGAGTTCCGCAAGTACCTCACCAAGGACCCGGCCTTCGAGCGTCGCTTCCAGACCATCGATGTCGAGGAGCCGAGCGTCGAGGACACGGTCAAGATCCTGACCGCGCTCAAGCCGCGCTACGAGGAGCACCACCATGTGCGCTATACGCAGGGTGCTATCGAGGCCGCCGCGAACCTCTCCAACCGCTACATCCAGGATCGCTTCCTGCCCGATAAGGCCATCGACCTCATTGACGAGGCCGGCGCCCGCGCCCGCATCGCCGCCAACCGCGCGCCCGAGCCGGTGCGCGAGGCCGAGCATCGCATAGAGGAGCTCAAGGCCGCCGCGCAGGAGGCCACCGAGAGCGACGACATGAACAAGGCCGCCGAGATCACCGAGCAGCAGAAGGCCGCCGAGATTGAGCTCGCCGAGGCCAAGGCCGCCTGGATCGCCGAGCTCGACGCCAGCCCGCTCACCATCGACGTCGCCCAGATTGCCGACATCGTGTCCGTGACCTCTGGCGTGCCGGTTTCCTCGCTCACCGAGAGCGAGAGCCGGCGCCTGCTGCAGACCGAAAGCGTGCTCAAGACCCGCATCATCGGCCAGGACGAGGCTGTCGAGGCCGTCGCCAAGGCCGTGCGCCGCAGCCGCTCGCCGCTCAAGGATCCGCGTCGCCCCGGCGGCAGCTTTATCTTCCTGGGTCCCACCGGCACGGGCAAGACCGAGCTCGCCAAGACGCTCGCCGAGTACCTCTTTGGCAGCAAGGACGCGCTCATCAGCTTCGACATGTCCGAGTTCGGTAGCGAGTTTGAGGTCTCCAAGCTCATCGGTAGCCCTCCGGGTTACGTGGGCCACGACGAGGGCGGTCAGCTTACCAAGGCCGTTCGTCGTCACCCGTACTCGGTCGTGCTGTTCGACGAGATCGAGAAGGCGCACCCCGACATCTTCAACATTTTGTTGCAGGTGCTGGAGGAGGGTCGCCTGACTGATAGCCAGGGCAAGACGGTCGACTTCCGCAATACCGTGATTATCATGACGTCCAACGTGGGCGCCCGCGAGATCGCGCAGGATGCGAGCGTCGGTTTTGGCACCACCGGTGAGCAGGGCCTTACCTCGAGCGAGATTAAGGGCCGTGCGATGGGCGAACTTAAGCGCCTGTTCCGCCCCGAGCTGCTCAACCGTATCGACGACATCGTGGTGTTCCAGAAGCTTTCGGGCGAGAATCTGACCAAGATCGCGCACCTGCTGGTGGACGACCTGCGTCAACGCCTGATTGCCAACGGCATGAACATCAAGCTCACCGATGCGGCCTACGACAAGATTGTGGCCGAGGGCACCGACCTCACCAATGGCGCGCGTCCGCTGCGCCGTGCCATCCAAAAGCTCATTGAGGACCCGCTGTCCGAGGAACTGCTGGCCGGTGAGTGGGGCGAGGGCGATACCGTTCAGTGCGATGTGGCCGACGGCAAGTTTGTCTTTAGTCACGGCACGGGCGAGATTCCGGCACCGCGTCCGGCGGGCACGCTCGGTGGCGATACCGCCCCGGCGGCTCCGCACACCGGCAACGTCGCGCCCGTGAGCGGCGGCGTGACCTCGGGCCCCGGCGGCATGATGCAAGCCGGTTCCGGCGCGCTGTAGGGCGTGGCGACAATTTGATACGCGCAATCGAGGCGCTCCGGAAAGGGCGCCTCGATTTGTAGAGCTGCGGAAGTTGTGACCGTTACGCTATACGGTCCACCGTTAGCCGATGATGCGAGGGCGCTCGGCGTTTTCGACTGGTTTATGCACGCAAAGTCTGGGAATATACAAGTCGCATGTCTTACTGTCTAACCAGTTGCGCCAAGGAGGCACCATGGACTACAAGATTACCGGCTACGAGCCCGCCCAGCTGTTCCATTTCTTTGAGGAGGTCAGCGCGATCCCCCGTGGGTCTGGCAACGAGAAGGGCATCAGCGATTTCCTGGTCGCGTTTGCCAAGGAGCGCGGTCTCGACGTTTATCAGGACGAGGTCTACAACGTCATCATTCGCAAGCCCGCATCTGCCGGCGCCGAGAATGCCCCGACCGTAATGCTGCAGGGCCACATCGATATGGTGTGCGACAAGTTGGGCTCCGTTGAGCACGACTTCACGACCGATGGTATCGACCTGGTCGTCAAGGACGGCGTCCTCACCGCTAACGGTACTACGCTGGGCGCTGACAACGGTATCGCCGTCGCGCTTATGCTTACCGTACTCAACGACGATTCGATTGCCCATCCGGCCCTCGAGTGCGTATTCACCACCGACGAGGAGACTGGCCTGGTCGGCGCCGAGACGCTCGACAAGTCCCAGATTAGCGCCCGCACCATGATCAACCTCGATTCCGAGGAGGAGGGCGTGGCCACCGTCAGCTGCGCCGGCGGCGTCGTCGTTACCTACACCTGCCCGATCGTGCGCGAGCACAAGACCGGCAGCACCCTCACGCTCGACATCTCCGGCCTGCTGGGTGGTCACTCCGGCAGCGATATCCACCTGGAGCGCGGCAACGGCAACCTCATCATGGCCCGCATCGTCGACCGTCTGATGGTCGCCGGCGAGCCCGCCATCGTCAGCTTCAACGGCGGCACCAAGGACAACGCCATCAACCGTGAGTGCAAGGCTGTTCTGGTCTACGCCGACCATGCTGCCGCCGAGGCCGCGGCCCAGATCGCAAAGGGCATCATCGCCGACGTCACTGCCGAGCTCGAAGTCTTCGACCCCGGCTTTACCTGCACCGTCGAAATTGCCGACGACGCCGAGGTCGAGGCCATGGACCAGAAGTCCGCGCTTGCCCTCATCCGCGCCCTGCGTCTTGCCCCTAACGGCGTGATTCGACGCAACGTCGCCACCGACGGCTCCGTCGAGGTTTCCTCCAACATCGGTGTGGTTGCCACTTCTGACGACGAGGTCAAGATCATGCTGTCCCCGCGCTCTTCGATCACCTCGCTGCAGAACGAGTTCAAGGATCGTCTGCAGACGCTTGCCGATGTCCTGGGCTTCGACGCTAAGTTTGAGTTCGAGTATCCCGGCTGGAGCTATGCTGAGCATTCGCCGGTCCGCGACGTCTTTGTCGAGAGCTATCGCGAGCTCTTTGGCTCCGAGCTGCGCATTGAGTCCATCCACGCCGGCCTTGAGTGCGGTCTGTTTGCCGAGGCCCTGCACGGCCTGGACGCCATCGCCGTGGGCCCGACGCTCTCCGATGTCCATACCCCGGACGAGAGCATGGAGCTCGCTTCTGCCGAGCGCTTCTACGAGCTGCTCATCGACGTCCTCAAGCGCCTCGCTGCGTAAAGGTTGCGCTAGCAGCAGTCCGAGCCACGTGCTAGCGGATTGCAAATGGCATTACGAGAGGGGGCACCCGAGCTTTTGCGACGGGTGCCCCCTCTCTTCTTTTAAGAAATGGGAAATTGGTTGGCGTCTAGCCCATATCCGCCTTGATGAGGTCGAGGGCGCGCTGGCAGTTTTCGCGGACGGGGCCGAGCATATGCTCGCGCAGGTCCGCCATGCCGGGCAGGTCGGCGTATTCGTCCATGACCTCTTCCATGCAAATGGGTACCTCGTAGGCGAGGTCCATCATGGTCGCAAAGCAAAACTTCTCGGATAGCCCGGCATCGGTGAGCGCCGCCTCCAGCGCGGGGTCGTCCATACCGTGGTATCGGCGGATAGCGCCTGGACCGATGCGTCCCACACGGTTCTCGCCGCCAACGCTCATGGCAAGGCGCGCTTTTCGCCGCATGCGTTCGTATGCTAAGCCCGATGCGACATCGTACATGGGTGCGAGCGCCGCGTTTGTGCCTTTGCCTAGGATGAGCGAGTAGTTTTTAGCGTGTGCGTCGGGCGCTCCGATAATGGCGTTATAGAACAACATATAGGTAAAAAGCACAAGATTCATGTGGTGGGGGACTGTGTTAATCAGTCGTTCTTGGATGTCTCGTGTAGTTGGTCCTCCGTCGGCGGTGTATTTCTGGGTTGGCAATACACCGAGCGCCTGGCAAAAGTCCTCCTGATGCAGCCTTTCGATTTTTCCGCTGCTATTGACCATTCTGTCGTACCGTTCAACGACGAGCGCGGCTTCGTCTTCAAATGTGCAATAGGAGACGTTGGCAGTTGGAATGCCAACACGCCGAGCCGTTTTCATGCAGACGAATTCGTTTAAGGCCTGATGTTTGAACCCAACGACACCATTTTTGAAGATATGGGTAGTGGGGGATGACCCTAGACATTCGCACCATTGTCCATCATGCCAAGCTAGTGCAAATTTGCCTTGGTTGCCGCCCAGGGACCAGCTTTCGTTGGAGCCCATCCATGTTTCTCTTTCGTCATCGCGAATTGCTTTGAGCTTGTGAGCGATTTGAGAATTGGTAAGCGGGCGGTATGCTGAGACCCTGCCGCGGGCGGCATCTAATTGATCGGCTCGACAAAACTGAACGGCCCCCGCGCAGTCAAGACCGATATGGCACAAGAGGGCGACGGGGTTGTTGGATGCAACGTCATGCTCGGCGGCAATAGCGCGACGCTGCTCTTGGCTGTCGGGCAAAAGGCCAAATAGGAACGGGCGGACGATGTTATGGCCATATGTGCGATTGGAAAGCGGCATTGTTAACGATAGCGGTGCTCCGCGATAGGTTGGGGCGTATACAAAGCTGCAGAGTCCATGCTCGTCTTGCCGGAGAGTGCCGGCGATTTCGCCACAAATGAGGGTCGCAAGCTCCATTTCTGCCATTTATTTCACAACCTTACAGCCAAAGGAGAGGTCTGAAGTGCCGGAAAGGCCTTGCTCGCCTGCGATTTGGGCCAGCAAGGCACCATAGGAAGATGGCGTTCCTTGTCGAGCGGGTCGTCTGCCTACGCTTGGCTTTGGCAGGGCATTCGAGTTCGCGATGGGGAGGTCCGCTATCGTCGTCGGATGTTCGGAGGGCGATGCGATGGAGTCGTTATCGCTTTGCGCAAAGAGACCTATGCCGAGTGCGTTAAAGACGGTCAGCAGCTTGTCGAGCCGAATGCCCGTGGCATCTCCCAGCTCGAGCGATGCGAGCAGGCGCTCCGAAACACCGGCCTTTTTAGCGAGGGCGGCACGGGTGAGGTCCTGAGCCTCGCGTGCCTGGTGCACGTAGATGCCAGCTTGGCGCGGTGTGGTGATGGGAAGGGTACCCACGTCGATCTCCTAACGTGCAGACTTTTGCATATCAGTATGACATGCAAAAGTCTGCACGAAAAGGCCTCATGCAAAACTCTGCATGAGGCCTTGCCCGGACGTATAGTTTTGAAGGGTGTTTTACGGCGCCAAAACCCCCAAGTGTTCCAGCAGAATCTTGAGCCCGATGAGGATGAGCACGACGCCACCCACGATGGTGGCGGGTTTTTCGTAGCGCGCGCCAAAGGTGTGACCGATCGCTACGCCGGCGACGGAGAAGATAAACGTTGTGACGCCGATAAGCGATACAGCGGGAACGATGTAAACCGAGAGCGCCGCAAATGAGATGCCCACGGCCAGGGCGTCGATTGAGGTGGCGATGGCGAGGATCAGGTACTCGCCCAGGTCAATCTTTTCGGCATCCTTGCCGTCGCCTTCGTCCTCGTCTTCGGTAAAGGCCTCCCACAGCATTTTGCCGCCGATGAAGGCCAAAAGGATAAAGGCGATCCAATGGTCGATGGGTCCGATGATGCCCATGAATTGACTGCCAAGCGCCCATCCGATTACGGGCATGCCGGCCTGAAAGCCGCCAAAGAACAGGCCGAGCACCACGGCGACTTTAAGGTTGATCTTCTTCATGCCGAGACCCTTGCAGATGGAAACGGCAAAGGCGTCCATCGAAAGGCCAACGGCGAGCAACACGAGCTCTGCGAGTCCCATAGTCTGGCTCCCTCTCTGCGGGCGGGCCCGCGTGTACCTCTTGGGGGAGTAACAAAAAAGACCCGTGGCGTACGCGTTGCGCGCACAGCCACGAGTCTCGTTCATTAAGGCAAGCCAGGCCGCATCGGCCAGTGTGTTGACTTGCCGCGCCACCGGAGGCGAACCCGATCACGCGACTACTCCCTCATTTATGCGAATCCCGATGCTACCACATAAGCAGCTCATTTGGATTGGGGCTCTCAGCTGTGTTCGCTCATTCTGTAAGCATCGGATTTTGCGGGCGTCACAGGGGCAAACCGTGAGAAACTTATTGACGTTTATGGAGCGTATACGATGGGAGCGATGCCTTGGATAAGAACGAGCTGCAAAAGCGTATGGAACAGGCCATTCGCCTGACGGCACCTGGCCAGCCGATCCGCACCGCCCTCGACATGATTATTGCCGGTCACCTGGGCGCCCTTATCTGCGTCGGCGACACCGAAAACGTGCTCGCTGCCGGTAACGACGGCTTCCCGCTCAACATTTCGTTTACCTCGAACCGTCTGTTCGAGCTTTCCAAGATGGACGGCGCCATCGTCATCGACGGCGACCTCACCCAGATCCTGCGCGCCAACTTCCACCTCAATCCCGATCCCTCGCTCGCCACGAGTGAGACGGGCATGCGTCACCGTACTGCCGCTCGCATGTCGGTGCTCACCGACGCCATCGTGATCTCGGTTTCGGCTCGTCGTGCCGTCGTCAACGTATACGTCCACGGCAAGAGCTACGAGATCCAGCCCGTCACCACCATCATGAGCTCGGTCAACCAGCTCGTCGCCACGCTCCAGACTACCCGTCAGTCGCTCGATCGCTCCCTGCTGCGCCTGACGGCCCTCGAGCTCGACGACTACGTCACGCTCGCCGACATTACCGGCATCTTCTCGAGCTTCGAGATTATGCAGCAGGCAAAGACCGAGCTTAAGGATTGCATTGTCAAGCTGGGTAACCAGGGCAAGCTCGTGCAGATGCAGCTCGAGCAGCTTGCTGGCTCCAGTATGGATACCGAATACGACCTGATGATTCGCGACTATGCGAGCGATTCCTCCGAGGCAAACGCCGAGAAGATTCGCGCCGAGCTTAGCCGCATGACGCCCAAGGACCTGTCCGACCCGCAGCACGTGGCGGCGGTTTTGGGTTATGACGACCTGGACGAGGACTCTGTCATGACGCCGCTGGGCCTGCGTACGCTTTCCCGCGTGTCCGTCGTGCGTGACGGCGTGGCCGAGAAGATCGTCGACGAGTACGGCTCGCTGCAGGAGCTCATGGACGACATCAGCGAGGATCCGGAGCGCTTGGGCGACTTTGGCGTTAACAACCCTGCCATTCTTGCGGACTCCCTGTACCGCATGAAGGGCACCAAACAGGGGAACGCATAATGGCGCCCGTATGCGCCGTGGTCGTTGCCGGCGGCAGCGGTCAGCGCTTTGGAAATCCCGGCGGCAAGCAGCTCGTTAACGTGGCGGGCCGTCCGCTCATGAGCTGGTCCATCCGCGCGTTCGATCGTAGCGACAAGGTCGGCCATATCGTCGTGGTTTGCCCTGCCGAGCGCCGTGCCGAGATGCGCCGCTTGGCTATCGACCCGTTTGACTATGACACGCCCATCAGCTTTGCCGATGCCGGCGATACTCGTCAGGATTCCACCCGCGCCGGCGTGCACGCGGTGCCGGCGGGTTTCGAATATGTCGCTATCCACGACGGCGCCCGTCCGCTCATTACGACCGAGGCCATCGACCACGCTATCGACGTGCTCGTGAGCGACCGCTCGCTCGACGGTGTCGTGTGCGGCCAGCCCGCGATCGACACGCTCAAGATCGTCGATGGCGACAATATCGTCGAGACGCCGCCGCGTGAGCTCTTCTGGGCAGCGCAGACGCCGCAGATCTTTAGCGTCGATGCTATGAAGCGCGCCCATGCTGCAGCCATTGCCGAGGGCTTTATCGGCACCGATGATTCGTCGCTGGTCGAGCGCATGGGTGGGCGCGTCCGCTGCGTCCAGAGCCCGCGCGATAACCTTAAGGTGACGGTGCCCGAGGACCTGCGTCCCGTAACCGCGATTCTGCTTGGCCTCATGGCCGAGGGAGAGGACCTTCCCCATGTTCAGTAACCTGCGCATTGGCCATGGCTACGACGTCCACCGTCTGGTGGAGGGGCGTCGATGTATCATCGGCGGTGTCGACATTCCCTACGAGCGCGGCCTGCTGGGCCACTCGGATGCCGATGTGCTCGCGCACGCCTTGGCCGACGCCATTCTGGGCGCCTGCCGCGGGGGAGACATCGGCAAGCTATTCCCCGATACCGACCCCGCCTATGAGGGTGCCGATTCGATGGTGCTGCTCGCTCGCGTGATGGACTATGCGCGCGAGCTGGGCTTTGAGTTTGTCGATGCCGATTGCACCATTGCCTGCCAGCAGCCTAAGATCACCCCACACCGCGATGCCATGCGTGCCAACCTTGCCCATGCCTTGGGCGTTGACGTCGAAAACGTGGGCGTCGCCGCCACTACGACCGAAAAGCTCGGTTGGGAAGGCCAGGGCGAGGGAATCGGCGCC
This sequence comes from uncultured Collinsella sp., assembly GCA_902491915.1. Classification (GTDB taxonomy): domain Bacteria; phylum Actinomycetota; class Coriobacteriia; order Coriobacteriales; family Coriobacteriaceae; genus Collinsella. The sequence goes on along the minus strand of CABUJL010000003.1, from coordinate 7,648 downwards.
TGGGCCGTCTGCCTGCTACAGAAAACCGTTAAGGAGTAACGAATGCGTATCTACAACAGCGCTACCCATAAAAAGGAAGAGTTCCAGCCCATCGAGTCCGGCAAGGTCCGCATGTACGTGTGCGGCCCCACGGTCTACGACAACATCCACATCGGCAACGCCCGTACGTTCATCAGCTTTGACGTGATTCGCCGCTGGCTCATCGCGAGCGGTTACGAGGTCACGTTCGCCCAGAACCTCACCGATGTCGACGACAAGATCATCAAGCGCGCCAACGAGCAGGGCCGTACGGCCGCCGAGGTCGCGACGGAGTTCTCCGACAAGTTCATCGGCGTCATGCGCGCCGCCAACGTGCTCGATCCCGATGTGCGCCCCCGCGCCACCAAGGAGATCGGCCCCATGATCGCCATGATCAAGACGCTTATCGAGCAGGGCCACGCTTACGCAGCCGATAACGGCGATGTGTACTTTGCCGTGCGCAGCGATCCCAGCTATGGTCAGGTCTCGGGCCGCAACATCGACGACCTTATGGTTGGCGCACGCATCGAGGAGAACGAGGACAAGAACGACCCGCTCGACTTTGCCCTGTGGAAGGCCGCCAAGCCCGGCGAGCCCAGCTGGCCGAGCCCCTGGGGCGAGGGCCGTCCCGGTTGGCACACCGAGTGCGCCGCCATGGTGCATCGCTACCTGGGCACTCCGATCGACATCCACGGCGGCGGCTCCGACCTTGCCTTCCCGCATCACGAGAACGAGTGCGCTCAGGCCACCTGCGCCTGGCACCAGGGCTTCTCCAACACCTGGATGCACACGGGCATGCTGCTGGTAGACGGCGAGAAGATGTCCAAGTCGCTCGGCAACTTCTTTACGCTGGCCGAGGTCCTCGAGCAGCACTCCGCCGCCGCCCTGCGCCTGCTGATGCTGCAGACGAGCTATCGCTCGCCGCTCGACTTTTCTTGGGAGCGCCTGGAGGGTGCCGAGAACTCGCTCACGCGTATCGCCGGTACGGTCGAGAACCTGCGCTGGGCCGCGAACCATGCGACGGCCGATGCCGATGAGGCAGCATCCGAGGCGTTTGCCGCCAAGGCCGCCGAGACCCGTGCCACCTTTAAGGAGTGCATGGACGACGACTTTAACACCGCCGGTGCCATGGGTGCTGTCTTTGGCTTTGTGACCGAGTGCAACCAGTACCTGGAGCAGGCGGGCGATGCTGCCGACAAGGCCGCAGTCCTGGCTGCCGCCGATACGCTGGCCGAGCTGCTCGATACGTTTGGCGTTGAGCTTCCCGAGCCCAAGGTCGAGCTGCCGCTGGGTCTGCTGGGCGTTGCCGCCGGTCTGGTTGCCTATACGGGCGACGACGTGGACGAGGCTGCTGCCAAGATTCTCGAGGCCCGCGCCGAGGCCCGTGCCGCCAAGAACTGGGATCTGGCCGACGCCATCCGCGACCAGCTCAAGGACCTGGGCCTCACCATTGAGGATACGGCCGCGGGCACTCGTATTAAGAGTCTCTAGTATTTGTCGACCGTTCGAGGTGCGGCAGATTGCCTTGAAAGAGGAGGGCATAGACCTGGTGGTCATGCCCGACGATTGAAAGGCAAGGTGCCGTGGCTCGGACGGTCGATTCTTGTTCGTTATCTATTTAAGGAGGCCGTCCTATGGCCGACAATCGCAAGCGTGCGCCTCGTGGCGGCAAGCAGGCTGCTTCTGGCTCGCGTCCGATTCGCCGCAATGATCGCGCTGCCGCTCCCAAGGGCCAGCGCGATCGCACCCAGGCCGCACGTCCGCAGCGCGATCGCAACCGCGACGCTGTCCAGGCTCCCAAGGGCGAGTTTATCGAAGGTCGTCGTGCTGCCGCCGAGGCGCTACGCACTGGTTTTCCCATCAAGTGCGCGCTCATTGTCGAGGGTGGAGAGCGCGATGCCGCCTTGTCGCGCCTGGTCGACGACCTCAACGCCGCGGGCGTCCGCATTAAGTATGTGCCGCGCGCGCAGCTCGACGCACTGTCGAGCCATGGCGCTCATCAGGGCATCGCACTCGAGGTTGGCAACTTCCCCTATGCCGATGTCGCCGATATTCTCGACCGCGCAGGCGACGGTCCGGCGCTTGTCGTCGTGCTCGACCATGTGACCGACGATGGCAACTTTGGTGCGATCGTGCGCTCTGCCGAGGTCGTGGGCGCGGCAGGCGCCATCATTGCCAACAAGCGCGCCGCCGGTGTGACCGTCGGCAGCTATAAGACTTCTGCCGGCGCCGTCATGCATCTGCCTATCGCGCAGGTGCCCAACATCGCCCGTGCGCTCGACGATCTTAAGGCCGCTGGCTTTTGGGTGGGCGGTGCCTCCGAGCACGCCGAAGGCAGTTGCTGGGATGCTCCCTTCGAGGGCCGCGTGGCGCTCGTCATGGGCTCCGAGGGCGACGGCATCTCGCGCCTGGTGCTCGAGAAATGCGACTTTTTGACCAAGCTTCCCCAGCGCGGCATGACCGAGAGCCTCAATGTTGCCCAGGCGACCACGGCGCTGTGCTTTGAGTGGCTGCGCCGCAACGCTGGCGAGCTCATGGGGGAGGAGTAGCGCATGTCCAAAAAGAACCGTGCCAAGTCCAAGGCCAAGCGCTTTGGCGAGGGCTCGGCCAAGCCGATTGTTTCGGCCGCGACCTATGGCGTGGGCGGCAATGCGTTTGCGCAGGCCATCGCCGACCCGGTCTCGACGGTGCACTCCAACAAGCCCGAGCTGCTGGTGGTCGACGGCTACAACGTGATCCACTGCACGCCGCGCTACGAAAAGCTCGTGTACGACCATTCCGACGATCCGTATTCCAGCGACGTTCACGATATGGCGCGCACCGCCCTCATCAACGACGTCGCCGCCTTTGCCCAGGGCCGTTACGAGGCCGTAATCGTGTTTGACGGCGCGGGCAATATCTCCAGCGAGCGCCCCAACCTACCGGCCCGCGGCGTGCGCATTGAGTTTTCGCCGACGGGTGTTTCGGCCGATACCGTGGTGCAGAAGCTCTGCATCGAGGCACGTGAGGAAGGTCGCGCGTGCTCCGTGGTATCGAGCGACGGCACGATCCAGGCCGTCGTCATGGGCAAGGGCGTTACGCGCATCTCGAGCCGTATGCTGGTAGACGAGATTAAACAGATCGATAACGACGTTCACGAGGCAGAGGAAGCTCCGCAGATCAAGATGACTCTGGGCAGTCGCCTGAGCCCCGATGCCCTGGCCAAGCTCAAGGCCCTGCGCGGGAGGTAGGGAAGTTGGCGGGGCAATGCTGCCTCGCTAACTCCATTCAGCGATGTCGATCATTCTTTCGAGGCGCCACGTTAGCGCCTCTTTTAGATATGGCAGCCTTGCCGTGAGCGCGTCGTTTCTGGAAAGAATCTCGATTGCCTCGTCAACGAAGCCTTCGAGTTTGTCGCCGTCAAACCAGCCCATGTCCTCGACGAGCAACATTTGTTTGGCGGGGCTTGAATGAAATTGTGCGCTGGTAAAACTGTGCTCTCCCGCCCTAAGCTCCTCTAGTGATATGTTGCACCAGAGCGATGAGCCCGAATCGAAGATGGGGGCAGGTCTGCAAGCTTGCGTGTTTACGTTTCGCACGAGGCCGAAGTTGCGCCAATGACGATCGTAGTTGGCAATGATGTCGTCACATACGATCATGCGGTCAAGGGCATCCTTGACGCCTGTCACCCCGAGCTCCTCGCAGTTTGCTACATATCGCTCGTAGTCGGTTAGCCGTTCATCTGCGTTTGCGTGCTGGTTTACATAGAACGCAGGGACATACTCTTCTTCATCAGTTAAGAAGACATCGCATGTGCTCAGGGCGGAAGTGCCCGTGCCCTCGAGCGAGTAAGGCACATAATCGCAGGCGTTTAGGATGCGACGGTGGAGCGCGGTCGCCACCAGCTCGTTATAAGGTTCCTGGTCCAGGTGCGCTCCTGCCTTATGCAGAATTCGACGTTCGCCCTCGCACGTCCAGTACTTTTGAAGATTGCCGTCCGAGGTGTTATCGGGCTTTGCGGCAGCCGCTTTTCCCTCTGGGGCAAAGGGTGCAATGGACAGCGAGACGTCATCAAAGGCGTTATTGAAGAAGTTGATATCCTCCCAGGTGAGACCGGAACCTTGGGGCCTAATCCAATACTGGTCGGATAAGGAGAGGCCGAGATTTCGCTGGACGAGTTCATCGGGAACATCGACTGCGGCTTCTGCAAGCAGGGAGGCTAGCCCAATGCGTGCGAGCGGGATACCGCGGCCGCGCCACCAGATGCGGAAGGAGTCGAGCGATATGGGGCTATTAGGGCCAAATACTCCAATAGGGGCGTGGGCGTAATCGATGTCGGCACCGATGTGGGTAAAGTCTTTTCGCGATGTACTGTAGACCAGCTGAGCGACTTCGTACGTGCGGTTCATGAGGGTGAACGCGATCTCGCTCTTACCGTGGCCGCGGCGGGGACGTCCCCCCGTTTTGGTCACAGAGCGGAGTCGCGTGTCGACGCTGTCTTTGTCGATGAGCCATACACCAGAAGCCTTGCGGGCCTCAAGTGCTCCGTTTTTTATGAGCTCCTGCACCCTGCGCGGAGTGATGCCGAGCAGCTCGGCGGCTTCTTTGGTAGTAAGCATCGCGAAACCCTTCGCCAGAACGAATAGTTTTATATATAGCAATTGTAATTAAAACTATTCGTTCTGGCGAATGGTTTTAAGATTGAGGGCGCACTGACAGAAATGAACGGGCCTGGTACGCGTTGTTGCTGGATTTTGCATATTTGTATAACGCCGTGCGGCCTGTTGCGCCCCGTCCGCAATTCCTTTATTCTTAACTCGCTTCGCGTGAAAGCGCCAAGTGTGCCAGTGTGGCGCAACGGTAGCGCAACTGATTTGTAATCAGTGGGTTGCAGGTTCGATTCCTGTCACTGGCTCCATTAACAAAAACGCAGGTCAGAGGTTATTTTCTCTGACCTGCGTTCTTGTTTTGGGGCTGTTGTGTGCAATGGACTGTGCAATGGCGTGTGCAATAAAACGGGTTTTAGCCTCTAAATTGAATTATTGAAATTCATAGTTCCGTCATTTTACCGGCCATGTTCATCCATTTTGCGAGCGGCTTTATCCAGTTGATCGTTGCTGATCCTCTTGTCTTTTTTACGTCGGACGCGCTGCTCGTGCGCTTTACAGCAATAGCCATTTTTATCGCGCGCATTGTTTCGATCTTTGAACCGATCTTCGTTTGCATCCTCCTGTTTGACGTAGGCCTTCATTGTCTGCTGGCGAATCTTGTACGGTCGCCCGCATACGCGACAAGTGTTCCAGGAGAAATGGCTCTCAAGGGTTTCAAGTAGCTGTATCGCCCAGGCTCTTGTCAAGCTTCCGTAAATTAGATTTTGATCGTTTAAATTCCGGTTGACCATTCGACGCAAAGTCTGCTCTTGAATGAAGGCATGAGGTTCAGGATAAGGGTTGATGGCGAGATCAATGAATGTTGCAAGGGCTATCTCTATCGACTCGAATTGATCGCTCACCCAGATCTTAGTCCCCTCCTCCATTTCAAATGTGCCGGGTTTAGCTACTGCTAGCTGTGGCTCGGAGGCATCGATCATTTGAAGTGCCCAACGCAACTGCGAAAATCTATTTTCAAAAATATCTTTGTTCTGAGAGATGCATACCTGATGCAAGACGTAGTCGTATGCACGGTCACCGTAAGCTGCTTTGCCTGTAAATAGAAGCGTGGCTAATTGCATGAATGCCATCGTTGTAACGAGATCGTCCAGCAAAATGACCTGTTCCTTCTTATACCTGATGCCCTCGGTTAAGTTGGCGACCTCGGTTCCCTGTGAGCGGCCCTTATCCTTGAAGCTATTAAATAGGGCGCAATCACGATTCGAGCTGATTTCAGCGCTTCTTTCTGATGCATTCAATGCGTCATACCAAATATCTAGACCATCCTGCTCCGGCTTATCGGAGAAGACGTCGTTTGAGATGAAACGTTTTTCAACGCGTTCAGATTGGTTCGCATATGGAGTGGTTGGAAGTCCATACCTCTCAACAAACTGAATGATTTTCTTTGGATCATTCAGATCTACGTCCAAAAGGGTTCCGGTTGAGAAGCCCGAAGGGATGCCGTAGGCAATCGAATGGGGCTTGCAGATAAGCGCGATTCGTTCTATTCCGAAGATTTCAGCATTTTTTTCCCGGCACGAGGGAAGCGTCCAAGGCATGATTTCCGTCGGCATAGATGCCGGTACTTTGATTGCGGGGCAGTTCATCGTTCTCTCCTTACTATCCGAAAATAATTCAATACCGTTCTATTCACATCTTATATATGACATCCGCCGAGGTAAAGCCTAGTTTATAAATTGCATTCGATATAAACGAAGGGAGTTCAAATGGACGATATGAATGCAAATCAAATGGGTGTGGTGAGGCGCAAGGAGTGGTGCCGCGCGTTGGGTAAAATCCCGCACGCTTACGTAACTGCTCGCGACATCGCAGTACTTCTCCATGTCTGTAAGACGACGGCGATTGAGGTTCTTAAAGCCGCTGGCGGGGTCAAGATTGGTCGAGCCTGGCGTGTCGATAAGGCCGACCTGGTTGAGTACCTGGCATCTCTGGAGAGCAGCAACCATGCCTGCTAAGCCGGTCGCCGCATGCCTCGACGCCGCGCTGCCCGTTGGCGGTACGCGCGGCGTCGCCGCGCACGTCACTGACGCGTGTGGCGCTGCCGAGCGTACCGCCAACGGTGCTGCGCTTGTCGAAAATGCTGGCTTAACGACCAAGATGGACTCTATGAACGGTGCCGATACCCCCACCCCCATCATCCATATCAAGACGACTGTCACCCCTGAAGAGTGGTCGTTGCTCTGTAAGAAAGAAGGCTTGAAGAATGAGGGGCGGGGTGTGGGGGTAAGGAATGCTCCGAAGTTGATCGAAGAGGAGAGCTCTAAAAGACTTAAGAAGGTGATGAAGAATCAAGAAATAATCAATGACGATTGGTTCGTGAAGGGGAAATGGCTCTGGGTTACCGGTAAAGACCAAGATGAAGCTGCAGTTGAAGCGACGTTGAAGGCAATTGCAACGGGCTCTGAGTTCGAGTTCGCTTCGGCGAAACAAATGGTGTCAGCCTGGAATAGTGCTGATTTGTACGGCTCGAACAACAAAGACAGGACTTTGGATAAGTATCGCTCGGTTCAGAACCTGCTGGTGTCGTATCTGGGTTATTCGAGGGACAAGACAGAAGTCAGCATGCTGTACGAGCTTCTCGACGAGCGTCGTCTAAATAAACGTGCGACCATTCTGTCGTCGATTTATTCAGGAAAGGAGCTGCGTAGCTACTATCTGCGTCTCGGCGCTAAAGCGGAAGAAGTCGACAAGCTGTTTGACTGTTTAAAGAAAACGGTTTGCACGACTGCGTAATGATCATCATCGACATTCGAATATAGTTGAGCCCGGCTATGCCGGGCTTTTTGATGAGAGGTCGCTAATGCAGTATTGCTCTTCGCCGATTCGCCTTCAAATGAGCATTAACTGATAAATGACTTTATCTAAAATGATGACATCTGAGCTGCAACAAAGGAGTCGCTATATGAAGACCGTCTACGATGCCCTTGATCCTATCGTCAATGGGTCGGCAACGACCAAGGAGAAGGGCGACAAGTACGAGG
>CABUJL010000002.1 GCA_902491915.1 uncultured Collinsella sp. | reverse complement strand
TCGTCAATGACATGGATGTGTGTATCTGCTGCGGCATGTGCGCGCGTCGCTGCCCGGCGGGCGCGCTCGCGGTCGATCGAAAGGGCGGAACGTGGTCGATCGATCCGTATGCCTGCGTGGTGTGCGGCGAGTGCATCGAAAGCTGCCCCAAACACTGCCTGAGCATGGACACCGCCCGTACTCCAGTTGCGGCGGATAAGACTCCCACGGTAGAAACCAAGCTGGAATAGCGCTGGAACAGGGGCCGGTGGGGCAAAAATGCCCCACCGGCCCCGCGCGTGAACGCGCGGTTGGGCTGCCACGAACAAAACTATGCCGGATTACGGGGCTGGATAGCGAACCTCCCACCATACGGAAAATCCCAAAAACAAAACCGCAGGTAGATAGCCTGCCGTTTTTCAAAAAATGAGGGTATGGATGAGGGTCCCGACTTTAGCCCCGTAATCCGGCATAGTTTTGAAATGGCATCATATCCGTAACAGCCTTGAACTCCCGTGGACGGAGGGAAACGAATCATTTTGGCCTTGCGAGAGCTGCCGCGTGACCCGTTTGCCACGAAATGGGCCCATCTACTACGTTTAAGCCGCTGCCCTTAACCATGGCGAACAACGCAAAAACAAAACAGCAGGTAGAACGCCTGCGGTTTTTAGTAAAACGTGGGTATGGTCAGGGGCATCGGGTCAAACGTAGTAGATGGGCCAGTTTCGTGGCGGGCATCGCCAGCTGATTCCCCGGGGACGGAGGAAAACGGATCATTTTGCTCCCGCAAGGCCCCACATAGCGCCGTTTGCCGCTGTGCGCGCTCACGACTTTTGAGTCGCACCCGTTTTCCTGCGAAAACGCCGTGTCTCAACTTTGGTGAGACATTTGTCTCACGCCCAAAACAGAATCTGGAACATGTGTCACCTGCCCAAATTGTGTCTCATTTCGTAACTTTAGGCTGTTGCAAGGTCTGAGACCGCGAGAAGGGAGACGCGATGAGTAAGTACACGAGGGGTCTCTTGGCGGTGATACTGGCCGTAGTGCTGGTGTTGCCGGCTGCGGCATTTGCCATGCTGCCCGAGGCCAACGCCAGGTCCAGCACCGGAATGGACGGACCGACGGTGAGCGGAAAGATAGTCGACCCTGACACCACCGGCCGCTGGCAGTACTGGGCGTCGGGCGGCGAGCAGGACCTGACGACACGTTATGTAGGCCGAATCTGGACGGACAAGACGGTCGAGCCAGCGCAGGACGAAAAGTCCGACTTTGTGACGACGCTCTCCACGATGTCTTCGACTTCTGACACAACGTCGCTGGTCACTAAACCGCTCGATATCGTGATGGTGCTTGATGCCTCCGGGTCGATGGATAATGACATGGGTGACAGCGATTCGACCAAACGCATCGACGCACTCAAGGCAGCTGCCAGTTCCTTTATCGACACCATCGCCGAGCAAAACAAGAGCATTAAAGATACGAATAAGCGGCATCAGGTTGCCATCGTTAAGTTTTCGGGTGCAAAGAAAAACGAGATCGGCAACGATACGTATCGCGATCGTCAGGGATACACGCACAACTACTCGCAGACCATGAAGAGCCTGACGCCGTGTGTTGATAGCGCTGCGACGGAACTTAAGAATACGGTCGGCTACATCGAACCTGCCGGTGCCACGCGGGCTGATTACGGCCTTGAACTTGCTCGCGACATGTCGGGCCGCGAGGATGCCCAGAAGGTAGTTGTGTTCTTTACGGACGGCACGCCCACAGACGTCAGGAACTTTAACCCTACGGTTGCCAATAATGCCATAGTCGCCGCCAAGAAAATGAAGGGGAAAGGCGCTACGGTCTACACCATCGGCATTTTTGATGATGCGAATCCCGCTGACGAGCCTACGAACTACTGGACGAGCGACGAAAACAAGTTCATGCACGCCGTGTCGAGCAACTATCCAAACGCCACGTCCTACACAACCAATGAGCTTGGTAAGCGCACCGAGAATTCCGATTTCTACAAGGCTGCGTCGAATGCCGATGAGCTCAAGAAGGTGTTTGATGATATCTCGAGCTCTATCACCTCGGGCAAGGGCTCTCCCACTCAGATCGAGGATGGTTACGACGAGAGCAAGTCCGGCTACATCACCTTCAGTGATGAGCTGGGCGACTTTATGCAGGTCGATACGTTTGTCAGCGCTCAGATTAATGGCGTCCCCTTTGATGAAGTGACCAAGACAACCAAGGGCAATACGGACACGTACGAGTTTTCGGGCGTGGCCAAGGACCTGGTCATCACCGTCGAGCGCTCTGCCAATGCGCAGCAGGGCGATATCGTGACGGTTAAGATCCCCGCATCGCTGATTCCGCTGATCCGCTATCACGTGGACATGGAAAACGGGATCTTTGAGCGCACGTCGCTCAATGACATCAAGCCTATTCAGATTAAATACACCTCGAGCGTCAAGGACGAAGCACGCAACAACCTGTTTACGCCCGATAGGGTGCTCAAGAAGTATATCGATGACCACAAGGACGCCGACAACCAGACGGTCTACTTCCTGGCCAACAAGTGGTCGGGCGGCGAGCTGGGCGATGTTGTCGCCGAGTTTGAGCCCGCCGATACCAACAGCTACTATTACTTCCAAAAAATCACGCCTATCTACACGGACAAGGAATGCACCCAGCGCGCGACGGTAAAGCCGCAGGGCAACGACGTCTATTACTACAAGGACGAGTTTGTGGCGATGGGCGCAAACGGCAAGCCGAAGGACGACTATGCCGTTGTGGAGTTTGAGGGGCACGAGATCGCCAGCTACGACGGCGCTCTGGTCAAAGATGACGGCTATTGGTCCTTTAATAAGGGAACCGCGCGCTTGGCCTATATCGACCAGCTGCATACCACCAAGGACGATGTGGAGGTGAATGGTAACAAGACCGAGACCGCGCGCGACGTGCTTAACCCCAGGTGGAATGACCTTTCCTCCGTTGCGACTTCCACGCACGTGCATTCGCACCTGGGCAACAACGGCAAGATTATCTTTAGCCTTGCAACCAAGCCGACAACGGTGGATACCAAGACTGACTTTGGTCTGACCAAGGTGCTCGAGGGCCGCAAGTGGGCGGATACGGATGCGTTTGAGTTTGAGCTCTCCGCGACGTCCGACAACAATGCCCCGATGCCCGACCCCGCGACCGTAACTGTGACCAATGCCGATCTCGACAAGGGCAAGGCAGCCATTAACTTTGGCAAGATTACTTATGCCGAGCCGGGCGAGTACACCTATGAGGTCCGCGAGGTCAAGGGCGACGCCGGTGGCATTACCTACAGCAAGAACGTTGCCACGTTCAAGGTGGCTGTGACGGTTAACGCCAAGGGTGAGCTTAAGGCCGACGTTGAAAAGACCTCGGGTGAGACTAAGTTCACGAACATCTATAGCGCCAAGACGGAAACCCCGCTGACTCTTGAGGCTACCAAGACGCTCACGGGGCGCCTGATGGCCGATGACGAATTTAAGTTTGCGCTGAGCTATGCGGGGCACGACGAGGTTCTGCTGGATGCAACCAACAAGGGTGGCAAGGTTGAGTTCGGTCCGCTGACGTACACGACCGAGTCGCTTGCCAAGCTGGTCGAGGAAGACAAGGCGTCGTTTGACGCTAGCTCAGACAAGCCCACGTGGACCATTCGCTACATTGCTGCCGAGCAGACCGGCGAGCTGCCTGCGGGCGTGAGCACTACCACGGCGGCAATTGACGCATATGTGACTGTTGTCGACAACGGCGATGGTACCCTGACGGCGACGGCTGTCTACGGCGATGCCGGCAACGAGTTTGTGAACGCCTACACTGCCGCGCCTGCCGAGGTATCGCTTGTGGGCAAGAAGAATCTGCAGGTTCCTGATGGCCTGACCCCGGCTGACATTGCCGGCAAGTTCACCTTTACCGTGACCGGTGAAGAGGGCGCACCCATGCCCACGAACGCGAGCGCGACCAATGATGCCAAGGGCAAGGTCGACTTTGGCAAGATTACCTTTACGCTCGACGACCTTAACAAGGCTCTAGGCGAGAAGCCCGAGAAGCGCGAGCACACCTTTACCTACACCGTGACCGAGTCCGGCGAGGTCGCTGGCGTGACCAACGACGCCAACGCCACGCGCAAGGTTTCCTACACCGTGACCGATGACGGCAAGGGTAATCTGAGCGTATCCCACAAGCCAGACGGCGATGTGGCATTTACGTTCACCAATGCCTATAACGTGAAGCCTGTCGAGGATCGGATTACCGCGACCAAGGTCCTGACCGGGCGCGACATGACTGAGGGCGAGTTCTCCTTCGAGCTCGTCGAGGGCGAGGGCAAGGACGCCAAGGTCGTCGCCACCGGCAAGAACGCCGCCGACGGCAAGATCACGATGAGCGCCGTGAAGTACGACAAGCCCGGCAAGCACACCTACACGCTACGCGAGGTCAACGGCGGAACCACCAGCAAGGGCGTCACCTACAGTGATGCCAAGTTCACCATCGTGACGACCATCACCGATAACGGCGACGGTACGCTCAGTGCCACGCATGTTCTGAAGGACGTCAAGGTTGCCGAGTTCAAGAACTCCTACAACGTGACCCCCAAGAGCTCCAGCGTCACCGAGCAGATCACCGCGGACAAGGTCCTGGACGGGCGCGACCTCAAGGCTGGCGAGTTCCATTTCGAGCTCGTCGAGGGCAATAACGTGGTCGCCACCGGTACCAACAATGCCGACGGCAAGATCGTAATGGATCCCGTCACCTACACTGCGGCTGGCGAGCACACCTACATACTGCGCGAGACCAAGGCCGGCACCACCGAAAACGGCATTACTTACAGCACCGCTGAGTACACTATTGTGACCACCGTCAAGGATAACCACGATGGCACCCTCAGCGTGGAGCACAAGCTGCAGAATGTTGACAAGGCGACCTTCGAGAACGCCTACACCGTAACCCCCAAGAGCTTCAGTGTTACTGATCAGATCACGGCGACCAAGGTCCTGACCGGGCGCGATCTCAAGGAAGGCGAGTTCTCCTTCGAGCTCGTCGAGGGCAACGATGTTGTCGCCACCGGCAAGAACGACGCCCGCGGCAAGATCAAGATGAGCCCCATCGAGTACGCCGCTGCCGGCAAGCATACCTACACGCTGCGCGAGGTCCCGGGCGACGCCAACAACGGCATCACCTACGACGGCAGGACCTACACCATTGAGACGACCATCACCGACAAGGGCGACGGCACGCTCGAGGTAAAGCATGAGCTGAAGGGCGCCGACGAGGCGAAGTTCAACAACGGCTACAAGCCGAATCCTGACGAGTTCAGCGTCACTGACCAGATCACCGCGACCAAGGTTCTGGACGGCCGCGACCTCAAGGACGGCGAGTTCTCCTTCGAGCTCATCGAGGGCGAGGGCGAGGACGCCAAGGTCGTCGCCAAGGGCACCAACGCCGACGACGGCACGATCGCCATGGACAAGATCACCTACACCGAGGCCGGCAAGCATACCTACACGCTGCGCGAGGCCAACGGCGGAACCACCAGCAAGGGCATCACCTACAGTGACGCCAAGTACACCATCGAGACCACCATTACGGACAATGGCGACGGCACACTCAAGGCCGAGCACGTCCTGAAGGGCACCAAGCCCGCCGAGTTCAAGAACACCTACAGCGTGACCCCAATCGGCGCAGAGCTCGACTTTGACCTGAGCAAGGCCATCGACGGTCGCGACTGGACGGACTCCGACAAGTTCAGCTTTACCATTACCGCCCCCGATGGCGCCCCGCTCCCCGATCCTGCGACCGTAACCGTGAGCAAGCACGATGCGAAGGACGGCATTGCCGCCATCAAGTTCGGCAAGATTCGCTACACGGCCACCGGAACCTACACGTACGAGATCCGCGAGAACGCGGGTAACGCGGCCGGCATGGCGTATGACGGGCATGCCGCGACCGCCGAAGTGACCGTGACTGAGGACGGCGAGGGCAAGCTGACCGCCAATGTCACCAAGAAGGAAAACGGACGCTTCACCAACACGTACCGCACTGAGCTTAACTACACCGCCGCCGGCGGCCTCAAGCTCAGCAAGAGCCTCTCCGGACGTCCTATGACCGAGGGTCAGTTCACGTTTACCGTGACCGCCGACGAGGCCTCGGCCAACGCGCTTGGCCTGCTGCCCGGAGCCAACAACTTCAAGTCCCCTGCGACGGCAGAGGCAACGGTCGGCCTGATTGACATCCTGGCTGGCCATGAGGTCAAGTTTACGCAGGCTGACGCCGGCAAGACCTTCACGTACACCGTAGCCGAGAAGAATGACGGCAAGCCCGGTTACACCTACGACGACGCCGTGCGTACCGTGACGATCGCCGTCGCCGATGACGGTGCCGGTACGCTTACCGCCACGACGACCGTCTCCGGCGGTCCCGAGGGTACGAATACGACGGTCCACAAGAGCGGTGAGAACAAGGTCGAGAGTGCCCTGGTCCCGTTCCACAACAGCTACAGCGCTACGACCAACACGCCTGGCGGCACCGCCGCTCAGGTCGTTGCCACCAAGACTCTGACCGGCCGCCCGATGGCCGACGGCGAGTTCTGGTTCGGCATCGCCTATCAGGGTGAGCTTGTGGCATACGAAAACCTCAAGCCCAATATCGGCGGGCACGTGAGCTTTGATACGCTGCACTACGACACTAAGATGCTTGCTAATCTTGAGGCTGCTGGGCTTGCTTATCGTACCGATAAGGACGGTAAGCTTGCCTGGACCATTAACTACACGGCCTACGAAGATTTATTCGGGCTGCCGAATGGCGTTTCCGCTACAACGTGGAGCTTTGGCTTTAAGATTATCGTCGTCGACAACGGTGACGGTACCCTGACGGCAACGGTCGACTACGGCGGCGTCGAGCCCTTGTTCGAGAACGTCTACGGCGCCGAAGCCGTCGATGCCGCGCTCACCGGCACTAAGAAGCTCCAAGCTGCCGAGGGCCTGACCCCGGCTGACATCACGGGCAAGTTCACCTTTACCGTGACCGCCGACGAGGCTAGTGCCCCGATGCCCGAGCGCACGACCGCAACCAACGACGCGGCTGGCAACGTGGACTTTGGCAAGATCCACTTTACGCTCGAGGACCTCAACCGCGCTCTGGGCGTGACGGACGATCCGACCGATAAGGCCGAGGCAGACGAAGCCGAGGCCGACGAGGCAGAGGCCGACGAGGCAGAGGCTGAAGAGGCCGACACCGATGCCAACGCCGACGAGCCCAGCGACGAGCCCGAGCCCGCAGCCCCCACCGCTCCGCGCTCGCACACCTTTACTTACACGGTGACCGAGTCCGGTAGTGCCCCTGGCGTGACCAATGACACCAACGCCACGCGCAAGGTTTCCTACACCGTGTCTGACGACGGTGCCGGGCATCTGAGCGTCAAGCGCGAAGGCGACGACGGTGCTGCCTTCACGTTTACCAACACCTACGGCGTGGCACCTACCGATTCGTCCGTGACCGATCAGGTCAAGACGGTCAAGCGTCTGACCGGACGCAACCTTGCAGCTGGCGAGTTCACGTTTGAGCTGCTCGAGGACGGCGTCGTTGTCGCCACCGGCACCGACGACGCCAACGGCAACGTTACGCTGAGCCCGATCCACTACGAGGCGCCCGGCACGCACACGTACACGCTGCGCGAGGCTTGCCCCAACGCGCTCGGCCAGTACAGGGGCGTCACCTATGACGGCACGACCTACACCGTCGTGACCACCGTCTCCGACAATGGTGACGGCACGCTGACCGCGGCGCACAAGCTCGAGGGAACTACCGAGTCGGCTGGCTTTACCAACAAGTATCACGCCATGCCCACGCAGGTTTCCATCGGCGCCATTAAGGTGCTCGAGGGACGTGAGCTCAAGAAGGACGAGTTTAGCTTTAAGCTCGTTGGCGAGGACATCGAGTCCACCGTCACCAACGATGCCGACGGTAAGATCAACTTCGACAAGTTTGAGTACGACGAGCCCGGTACGTACGTCTATACCATCAGCGAGGTCAAGGGCGACGAGGCCGGTATGACCTACGACAAGTCCGTCTTTACCGCGACCGTCAACGTGGTCGATGACGGCGAGGGCAACCTCAAGGCGAACGTCGCCTTTACCAAGGGCGACAAGAGCGTCGAGGGTATCGTGTTCAACAACACGTACAAGAAGCCCGAGACGCCCGTGCCGACGCCCGATCCCGGCACGCCTAAGACCGTGACGAACATCGTCAAGACGGTCAAGGGTTTCCTGCCCACCACAGGCGACCAGCAGGCTGCCGCTCTACTTATGGCATTTGTCATCGCCATGGCCGGCGTCGGAGCCCTGGTCTGGGGTATCCGTAAGCGCTAGGCACGTCGACAGCGCCCGGGGCCAAAAGGCCCCGGGCGGCCGGGTAGGGCTAAATCCCGCCCTACCCCTACCCCCAGCCGCCACGGAGGCATCTCCCTCCTCCGTGGCGGCACTTTTGTGCGTTGGGGAGGAGGGCACGCCACGAAACCGGCCCATCTACTACGTTTAGCCCCTTACCCCCAACCATGCCAAAAAACACGAAAACAAAACCGCAGGTAGAACGCCTGCGGTTTTGTTCAAAACGAAGGTATGGTCAGGGGTATCGAGTCAAACGTAGTAGATGGGCCGATTTCGTGGCGAGCGCCGTCAGCCGATCTCCGCGGGCGGAAGAAGACGGATCATTTTGGTCCCGCGAGGCTTGCGGAAGTACTCGTGTAGGGCCGCCCGAACAAAACTCTGCCGGTTTACGGGGCTGAGTCACGAGTCCCCAACCATGCCGATATTCGTGAAAATAAAACCGCAGGTAGACGAGCCGTCATTTTGCAGAAAACGCGGGTATGGATGGGGGCCCTGAGTTTAGCCCCGTAATCCGGCATGGTTTTGAAATGGCATTAAATCGGTAGCAGCCATTTTGCTATGCCGGAACGGTCGGTCTTCGGGCAACTACCCTCGCAGGTAGGCGATAGCGATCTGCGTGCGGTTGCGCAGGCCCATCTTTGCCAGGATCGAGCTGATGTGGTTGCGCACCGTGCCTTCGCCCATGTAGGCGGTGGTGGCGATCTCCTTGTTGTCGAGGCCGCGGGCGATGAGCTCGGCGACTTCGAACTCGCGGTCGGTCAGGCTGGCAAAAGCCGCGGGCCGGTGGGGCGTGCCCGTCTTGTCGCCCATCCCGTCAAAGTCAACATCTTCGATCGCCTTACCCTCGAGCACGCGTTTGCCGTCCATGACCTGCGCCAACGCCGGCGGAATGGCGGCGACATCGGTCTTGATCAGGTAGCCGCGGGCGCCCAGTTTAAGCGCCGACACAATGTACTCGTCATCCGAGAATGTCGTCAGAAACACCACGCGCGCCGTGGGGTCGCGCTCAAGGATTTCGCGTGCCGCCGAAAGGCCGTCGCGTCCCGGCATCTGAATGTCGAGCAGCGCGATGTCGGGCGCGTGCTTGCTGTAGAGCGCGACCGCCTCGTCGCCATTGGCGCCGGTGCCCACCACTTCGATCTGCGGCTGGGCGCCCAGGATAATCTTGAGCGAATCGACCACCAAGCGGTCGTCGTCGACAACGATGAGCCTCATCGGCCCTCATCTCCTTGCTGTTTGGGAACGGTGGCAAACACGCGCCAGCCGCCGGCGCTGGCACGCGGGCCGGCGGTGAAGGTGCCGCCAAGCGCCTCGATGCGCTCGCGCATGGAGGCGAGCCCCATGCCCTCCGCAGCGCCGCGGCCGCTTGCGTGGACCCCACCAGCGCCATCGTCGGTAACGACAAGCTGGTAAAACGACGGATGCTCCATGCATCGTACGGTGACGGTCTGGGCGCAAGCGTGGCGCATGGTATTGGAGAGCGCCTCGCGCAGGACCGCTGCAAAGCAGTTGGCGACATTTGCGGGCGCATGCTCGGCCAAAACTTCAAGCTCAATCTGCGGGCCGCCGTCCGAGCGCGCGCCTTCAACAATGCGTTCGAGCTGCACGGAAAGGTCGACGGCGTTGTCGTTGAGCGCGTGGACGCTGATGCGCACAAGCTGGAGCGCCTCGTCAACCGTGCGTTTAACGTCGGCGAAATCGGCGGCGACGCCAGGCTCGTCGGCATGGACCACGCGCAGGGCTTCAGCCTGCAGTGAGGCGCGCGTGAGCTGGTGTCCGACGTTATCGTGGATCTCGCGCGCGATGCGGGCGCGTTCGGCGAGCGTCGCGAGCTCGACTTCGTAGTCCTGGCGGTCGGCAAGGTCGCGGTTGCGCGCTTCGAGCGCGAGGGCTCGTTCTTGCAGCCCGTCGCGGGTACGGCGCATGCGCTGTTGCTCGCGCTCCAGCTGGGCGGTACGTAGCGATAGCAAGGTGGCGGCAACCGAAAGGATGGCGGTTAGCAGGAGCGTTCGGGTGGTGAGCGCGCCGCCGCGAAGGTCCGCGACAAGCGCGCAGACAAACACGGCGCCAATCGCCAGCGCGGGCCAGATGCGTTCACGGCGCACGCGCCGCGCGATGTCATAGAGGGCGAGAGGCGCAAACGGCACAAACGGCGGCACGAAGACAGCCGCGATGACGTAAGCGTAGCTCGCGGCCTCGTTCGCACGGCGGGCGCGGTTTCCCTGTGCGACCTCGGCCAGCGAGGTGGCAATAACGCCAAGGCAAAACGCCGCGACCAAGCGAGCGTCCACAGCAAGACCCACGGCGGCCGCAATACAGCACGCCAGCACGATCGATTTGTCGAAAAGCCTGTTCATACGGGTATTGTACGCGAAGCCGCGCATGGTGGAGGGGCCGCCTGCGCTACCGTGACATTCCTCCCGCGCGGCAAATCGGCGTCGATCGCTCGCACGAGCGGGGGTTTCGCCTCCGCCCCCCGCACTCGTGACAAAGCTCACTGGTGCGCGCCGTCCGCTCCTGCGATGATGCAATCGTACCGGGCCGCAAGCAACAGAAGGGCCGCCTCATGACAGGCATCGTCCACGTCGAAAACCTCGTCAGCGCTACGACGATCTTATCGCGCTCGACCACTTTAACCTGAGCATCGCCCCCGGCGAGATCTTTGGCCTGCTGGGCCCCAACGGCTCGGGCAAGACCACGTCCATCAACTGCATTTTGCAGCTGCTCGCCTACGACAAAGGCACCATCGAGCTGTTCGGCGAACCCATGACGCCCGCCCGCTACGACCTCAAGCGCCGCATCGGCGTGGTGCCGCAGCAGGTGGCGGTGTTTGACGAGCTCACGGTGCGCGAGAACATCGACTATTTCTGCAGCCTCTACGTCAACGACCGCAAGCACCGCCGCGCGCTGGTGAACGAGGCGATCGACTTTGTCGGGCTGGGCGACTTTGCCAAGTTCCGCCCCGGCAAGCTCTCGGGCGGCCTGGCGCGTCGCCTCAACATCGCCTGCGGCATCGCGCACAAGCCCGAGCTCATCTTCTTTGACGAGCCCACGGTGGCGGTCGACCCACAGAGCCGCAACGCCATCCTGGAGGGCATCTGCCGCTTGCGCGACGAGGGCGCCACAGTGGTGTATACCAGCCATTACATGGAGGAAGTCGAGCAAATCTGCAGCCGCATCATGATCATGGACGGCGGGCGCGTGCTGGCGCAGGGCACCAACGACGAGCTCAAGCGCATGATTCAGATGGGCGAGAAGATCGTGATCGAGGTCGGCGAGGTGCCGAGCGCGGCGCTCGGTGCCGTCGCGAGCCTGCCACATGTCCTGGACCTGTCGGCGACGGCGGGCCAGCTCACGTTTTCGTGCGAGGCGAGCCCGCATAACCTGACGGACATTCTCGATGCGCTGCGCTCGCATGACGTGGCGCTTGGCCGCATTTATTCCGAGCCGCCGACCCTCAACGACGTGTTCCTCGAGATCACCGGCCGCGAGCTGCGCGACTAGGGGGCGGCCATGTTCAACACCATCATCACCACGGTCAAGACGCTGCTGCGCCGGCCGAGCACGTGGGTCTGGGGCGCTCTCTTCCCCATCGCGCTTTCCACGATGTTTATGTTTATGTTCGCGAACCTCAGCTCCGACGGCAAGATTGACCCGGTGCCGGTTGCCGTCGTGGTGGACGAGGCCTGGGACGCCTCGGCCTTTAAGGACGTGGCGACCTCGCTTGCCAAGGAGGGCGACGATCAGCTGCTCGAGATCCACGAGTGCGACGATGCAGCCGACGCGAACCGTGCTCTCAAGGCCGGCGGAGTCGCGGGCATCTACACGGTCGATGTCGCGGGCACACCCAAGCTCACACTGCTTTCGAGTTATAACAGCTCGCGCGCCTCGTCGGTGCTCACCGACCGCAGCATCCTTGAGACGGTGGCGAGCTCGTATACGCAAAATGCCGAGCTCATGGCCCAGATTGCTCAAGATGACCCGGCGGCGCTCGCCGACCCGGAGGCGGTTGCGCGCGCCCTGTCGCTCGAAGGTGGCACCCGCCGCGTAAGCCTGACGCGCACCACGCCCGACGGCACGGTCATCTACTATTACGCGCTCTTTGGCCTGGTAGCGATGATGTCTGCCGAGTTTGCCGCCTTGAGCGTCGTCGATCTGCAGCCCAATCTGTCGGGCCTTGGCGCGCGTCGCTGTGTGGGCGGTCTTTCCAAGACGGCGTCGCTGGCCGGTATCTTTGTGGGCTCGTGGCTGGTCTCCTTTGCCTCGATGACGATCGCAATCGGCTACGTGCGCCTGGTCGTGGGCGTCGACTTTGGCGGGCGCGAGGGGCTGTGTTTGGTGGGCGGCGCCGCTTCCGCGCTTGCCGCCACGGGCCTGGGGCTCTTTGTGGGCACGCTTCCCGTTAAGGGCGGCAAGGCGTCCAAGTCCGGCATACTCACGGGCTTTGCTACCACGTGCGCCCTGTTCGCCGGCCTCTACGGCGAGCCGGCGATGGCGCTTGCCGACGACGTCGCCCGCGCCTGCCCGGCCGAGTGCTGGTTCAACCCCGTCAAGCTCATCTGCGACATGTTCAATCGCCTGTATTTCTTTGAGGACCTGGGGCCCTTCGCTGTTCGCGCGGGCGCGCTCGTCCTGATGGCCCTGGTGTTTGTCGCCGCCGCTACGCTGATCTTTGGAAGGAGTCGCTATGAGCACCTTTAAGACCGCGCTTCGCATGGCGCTGGCGCACCCGTTCTACCTGCTTATCTATACGGTGTTCATCTCGCTCATGGGCGTATTCATCGCGGCATCGGTGAGCTGGAACTCGTCGCAGCTCACCGAGTACAAGCCCTACGATGCTAACGTGATCGTGGTCGACCGCGACGACAGCGACCTTTCGCGTGCGCTTACCAAGCATCTGGGTTCGCGTTTTGAGCTGGTCACGGGCATCGGCGACGATACGTACGACCTTGCGGACGCGCTCTCCAAGAGCAACAGCGCCAAGGGCAGCGCCGACTGCGTGTTCTTTATCCCGGAGGAGTTTGAGGACGACCTCGTTGCGGCTGCCCGCGCGGGGGAGGCCCTGCCCAAGCTCGACGTGACCTACGGTTCCGGCACCATGGCGGCGGCGCTTTCGTCTGCCGAGGCCTCGCGCTGGATCTCGCTCGCGGGCGCTGCGGCGGCGCTTGAGCCCGCTGCTTCTAACGGCGACGTTGCCAAGGCCGCCGAGCATGCCGCTGCAAAGCGCGCGGAGGTCCAGATCGAGCAGGTCAAGGTCGACTCGACGGCTGCCGCCACGCTCGAGTCGTATTTCAACTTTGGCGCGTACGCGATTATCTCGTCGGTCATCGTATCGGTGGGGTTGGTGTTCTCGGGCATGAACGAGCCCGAGCGCGTGCGTCGTATGGATGCCGGCCCGGTCTCCGAGCGCCAGCGCTCGCTTGCCGTGTTCGCGGCTGCCGCAGTGCTCACCGTCTGCATCTGGTTTGTGTCGAGCATGATGGGCGTCGTGGGCTTTGCCGGCGCGGTTGCCGAGGTCGGCGTGGGTCGTGTGTGCCTGGCGCTGGCGGCGACGTTTGCCCTGGCGTGCACGCCTCTGGCCGTTGGCTTTGCCCTTTCGAGCCTGGGTGCGCGCGAGGAGCTGCTCAACGGCGTGGGCAACCTGCTTGGCATGCTCATGACGTTTTTGGGCGGCGCCTGGATGCCGCTGTCGCTCATGGGTTCAGCCGTGCAGACCGCGGCGCATTTTGTGCCGACGTATTGGGTGAACGACGCGATCAGCAAGGCGCTCGCCGCGGATTTGACGTCCACCGTGCTGGGCGACATCGTCTGCGATCTGGGCGTTACGGCACTCTTTGCCGTGGCAATCGCCGCCGTAGGCCTAGCCCTCGCACGCGCCAAATCCCGCGCCTAGCCACCTAGTCACTGGGGACGTTCTTAAACGACTAGTCATCGGGGACAGTCTTTGCCGATTCGCCGGCTCGCCGGCCGGGCTGGCAAGGACTGTCCCCAGCTACCGGCAGATAAGGAACGTCCCCAAGTGCCGGGTGGCGAAAGAGTGTCCCTAGCGGCTAGTCATTTAAGAACGTCCCCAATGACTAGTCTGAAATAAATTCCAGGCCTCGCTCCAAAAATAGTTCGCCAAGGTTTACTATTACGTTCATAAAGTAGTACGAGGCTAACAATGGGGGATACCATGGCGACGAAGCAAGCCTACGTCCAGGTCAAGGGGCTCAAGAAGCACTACGGCGACGGTGATGCGCGCCTGGCGGTACTCGATGGCATCGACACGTCCATCAACCGCGGCGAGATCTGCGTCATGCTGGGGCCCTCGGGCTCGGGCAAGTCGACCTTTCTCAACCTGATCGGCGGCCTGGAGGATGCCGACGGCGGCTCCATCATGGTGGACGGCTGCGACCTCACGGTGCTCAAGCCCGCCGACCTGGGCGAGTATCGCCGCCGCGAGCTGGGCTTTGTCTTCCAGTTCTACAACCTGGTGCCCGACCTCACCATCAAGGAAAACATCGAGGTCACGGCGCACCTGTCCAAAAACCCGCTCAGCGTCGACGACCTGCTGCGCTCGCTGGGCCTCTATGAACATCGCAACAAGTTCCCGCGCCAGGTCTCGGGCGGCCAACAGCAGCGCTGCGCCATCGGCCGCGCGCTCGTCAAAAACCCGGGCTTGCTGCTGTGCGACGAGCCCACGGGCGCGCTTGACTACAAGACGTCCAAGGAAATCTTGCAGCTCATGGAGGATGTCAACCGCGCCTACGGCTGCACCATCATTATCGTCACGCACAACGCCGCCATCGCGCGCATGGCCAATCGCGTACTGCGCCTGCGCGACGGGCGCATCGTCGAGGATGAGCTCAACGAGTCGCCCGTCGCGGCCGCCGAGCTCGATTGGTAGGCGGCGCCATGACACCTCTCGCAAAACGTCTCCCGCGCGAGCTGCGCCGCAATATCGGCAAGTACCTGGGCATCTTTTTGCTTATGTGCGGAAGCATCGCCCTTACATCGGGCTTTTTGCTTGCGGCCCACTCCATCGGCTGCCTTATCGACGACATGCGCGATGCGTACACGATTGAGGACGGCCGCGTGACCACCTCCTTCGAGGCTACCGACGATCAACTCAAGGCCGCCGAGGATGCAGCCGGTGACGTCGGCGGCGTCACGCTCTACAAGAATTTCTCTATCGATGCCATCATCAAAAAGACCGCCGGCGACGACGGCACCAAGCGCACGCTGCGCACCTATGCGCACCGCACCAAGGTCGATATCGCGTCCTACTGTGAGGGCAGGCAGCCCAAGACGGACGATGAGGTGGCAATCGACCGCGTCTTCGCCACCAACAACGACCTCGCCGCGGGCGATAAGGTCGAGCTCGAGGGCCGCACCTACACCATCTGCGGCATCATGACCCAGCCCGATAGCCAGGCGCTGTTCCTCAACAATTCGGACTTTACGGTGAACACCATCACCTATGGCGTGGCCGAGGTCACCGACGCCGGCTTTGCCGCGCTTGAGGACGCCGGCGGCGCACCCGCCTACACCTACTCCTTCACCTTTGCCGATCGCGATCTCTCCACCGCGGACCGCACCGATGCGGAGCAGGATATGGTCGAGGCACTGACCGAAGCCGATGCGCGCGTGGACGATCTGATCGATGCCGATTCCAACCAGGGCATTGGATATGCGCGCGACGACGTGGACGGCGACTCCATGATGTGGATGACGCTGCTCGACATCATCATCGTGATTATGGCGTTCGTCTTTGTGGTCCTTACCGACGCCACCATCGAGGAGGAGAGCGCCATCATCGGCACGCTGCTCGCCAGCGGCTATCGTCGACGCGAGATCGTCCTGCACTACCTGGCACTTCCCGCCATCGTGGGCGTGGTCGCGGCGTTTTTGGGCACTGCGCTCGGCGTTGTGTTCTTTACCGAGCCCATGCGCAGCCTCTATTACGGTTCGTACAGTCTGCCGCCTTTCCAGGTGTACTGGAGCTGGGAGATCTTTGTGAAGTGCGCCGTGGTTCCCGCCGTCGCGCTCATCCTCATCACGCTGGTGGGTTTGCTTCGCAAAATGGGCAAGACGCCGCTGCAGTTCCTTCGTCACGAGGCGAGCGGCAAATCGGGCACCAAGCGCGGCTTGCAGCTGCCGGAGCGCATGGGTTTTGTTTCCCGCTTCCGCCTGCGTATCTTCCTTCGCAACCTGGGCAACTTCGCCACGCTCTTCGTGGGCATTGCGTTTGCCTCGCTGCTGCTGCTCTTTGGCCTGGCGATTCTGCCCACGATGACGCACTACGCGGACAACCTGGAGACGAGCCTGGTCGCCGAGCACCAGTACACGCTCAAGGCTCCGCTGGAGCTCGAGGGCACTGCCGAGGAACGCGAGCAGTGGTCGGCGCTCGAGCGCTTGCAGTCGGTTGACGGCGCGCTGCTTTCCGCCGCCCAGGATGCCGATGACGAGCTTGACGACGCGGCCGATGCGGCGCAGACGGCAGTCGATGCCGCGACCGCATCTCCGTCTGCCGAGAGCCTGACCGCAGCGCAGGATGCGCTTGCCAAGGTCCAGGACAAGAAGGATGCGCTCTACGCGCGCCTCGACGATCTTGCCGATGCCCTCGGCTGCGACCGCGATGAGGCCATCGGCCTGATCGGCAAGGCCTCCAAGATTGACGCTGACAACGACGATATCCACCCGGTCAATACGACCGACAACGGCGTGGGCGCAATTGCACAGGCCGAGAAATACGCCGTTTACCAGCTGCAATACGACCGCGGCGCTGGAAATGGCGAGGAGACGATTTCCGTCTACGGCATTTCATCCGATTCGCGCTATTGGAAAGACCTCAACGTCGGCGATGGGCGCGTCGTCTTTGGCGGTGGTCTGCTCGATAAGTTTGGCTGGAGCGAGGGTCAGAAGGTCACGCTCAGCGACAAGTACGAGGGTGAGCATTATTCCCTTGAGTACGCGGGCAAGGACTGCGCCTGGGGCTCCAAGTCGGACATGAATATCTATATGAGTATCGACGACTTTAATGAGCTGTTCGACAACGACGCCGCCTACTTTAACGGCTATGTGAGCAACGAGAAGCTCGACCTCGATTCGCGCTACTTTGCCGGCGACACCACGTCCGACGACATGCGCGCCGTGGGCGACCAGTTCATCGGTATGATGAGCAAAATGATCGGCATGATGGTCGGGCTCGCGGTGTTTATCTTCCTACTGTTTATGTACCTGCTGACCAAGGCCGTGATCGACCATAGCGCCCGCTCGATTAGCTACATGAAAGTCTTTGGCTATCGTGATAGCGAGATTTCGCATCTGTACATCCGCTCGATCACGCTGTGCGTGGCGGCGTCGCTCGTGTTGAGCCTGCCGGTCATTATTGGCTCGCTCACGGCCATCTTCCGCTCGATGCTGCTCGCCTACAACGGCAATATCGAGATCTACGTGCCCGCTTGGTCCATGGCTGCATGCGTCGGCATTGGCTTTGCAACCTACCTGGTCGTGGCGCTGCTACACACGCGCTCTATCAAGCGCGTCAGCCTGGCCGAGGCCCTCAAAGTCCAAGAGTAGTCATTTAAGTCTGTCCTCAATGACTAGGTGCCGCGCTTGACATTAACTCTGCTTTAACTGGTACCATCCCTTATGTCTGTAACGCCATATAGACCGAGGGGATAGATCTATGACCGCAACTGCACCCGCAGCACCCGCTAAGGTGTACTTCACCAACCTACGCACGCATGCTCGCGAGAGCCAGCTCGACAAGCTCAAGCGCCTCATCCGTCACGCCGGTATCGAGCAGATTGACTTTGAGAACAAGTTCGTCGCCATCAAGATCCATTTTGGCGAGTTGGGCAACCTGAGCTTTTTGCGCCCCAACTACGCTCGCGCCGTCGCGGATGTCGTGAAGGAGCTGGGCGGCAAGCCCTTCCTCACCGACTGCAACACGCTCTATGTCGGTAGCCGTAAAAACGCGCTCGAGCACATCGACACCGCCTACCAGAACGGCTTTACCCCGTATGCCACGGGTTGCCAGATCATCATCGCCGACGGCCTCAAGGGTACCGACGAGGAGCTCGTCCCGGTCGAGGGCGGCGAGTACGTGCACGAGGCCAAGATCGGTCAGGCACTCATGGATGCCGATATCGTGATCAGCCTCACCCACTTTAAGGGCCATGAGCAGGCCGGCTTTGGCGGCGCCATGAAGAACCTGGGTATGGGAGGCGGCAGCCGCGCCGGCAAGATGGAGCAGCATGCCGCCGGCAAGCCGAACGTCGCGACCGAGCACTGCGTTGGCTGCCATGCCTGCGAAAAGATCTGCGCGCACAACGCTATCTCGTTCGACGACACCCGCGAGCGCGAGCTTGCCAACGGCAACACCCGCACGGTGCACGTCGCCGCTATCGACCACAATCGCTGCGTGGGCTGCGGGCGCTGCATTGCGGCATGCAACCAGGACTGCATCAAGCCCGGCTATGACGCCGCGGCCGACGTGCTCAACTGCAAGATCGCCGAGTACACCAAGGCCGTTGTCGACGGCCGCCCGAGCTTCCATATCTCGCTTGCCATGGATATCAGCCCCAACTGCGATTGCCATCCCGAAAACGACACGCCTATCGTCAACGATATCGGTATGTTTGCGAGCTTCGACCCGGTCGCCATCGACCAGGCCTGCGCCGATGCCGTCATGGCATCCGAGCCGCTGCCCAACACCGAGCTCACCGATAGCGCGGCCAAGATGGAGCATAACCACGAGCATCTGGAGGGCGAGCAGGCGCGTGACCCCTTCTGCATCACACATCCTGACACCGACTGGCGCGCGTGCATCGCGCATGCCGAGAAGATCGGCTTGGGCACGAGCAAGTACGAGCTCATCGAGGTTAAATAGCGTCGTCCTATTGGACAAAGAACGCGATTTTGTTGCGTAACTCAATTAAAAACCGCCTGTGAGCACGGTGCTCGCAGGCGGTTTTTCGGAAGTATGCGGCAAATTCTGAGACTGCCGAGCACACGACGTTTTTTGGCAACAAAACCCCTGATAAATTGTTGGTAAAACTGCGGTCCGGTTGGCAGTTCCGGATTTTGCCGCATACTTCCGAAAATAGGGGGTTAGATAAATCCCCAGACGCCGCTTTTTCCCTAAAAATTCCTATCGAGGAAGTCGTCGACCGTATTCCAGTAGAGCTCGGGGTCAACTTGCGCACTCTTGGCGTGGGTGGCGCCATGGATGGTGAGCTTTTGCTTGACCTTGCTGGCGCACGCGTCGTAGTTTTGGTCGAGCATGTCGTACGGCACAAAGGTGTCTTGGTCGCCGTGGATAAACAGCATGGGAACCGTCGCGTGTTTGAGTTGCTCCACACTGCTTGCCTTATGAAAGTCGTAGCCTGCGCGCACGTTGCACACCAAGTTTGCCACATCGAGCAAGGGAAAGCTGGGCAGGCCGAACACGTCCTTGAGCTGCAGAGAGAACTCGTCCCAAACACTCGTATAACCGCAGTCCTCGATAATGCATTTTACGTTTGCGGGCAGAGATTCCCCCGCGACGTTCATGGCGGTTGCCGCACCCATCGACTCGCCAAAGACCAGGATGCGCGCCTCGGGGTCAGCCTGAACGATTTGCTCGATCCATGCGACGATGTCGAGGCGCTCGGGCCAGCCCATGCCGATATAGTCGCCGCCGGAGCGCTCGTGGGCGCGGGCGGCGGGTGCGAGTACGTTCATGCCGCGGTCGTGGAATCGCTTGACGTATCGGGCCATACCGATAGGCTCGTTGGTATATCCATGCAGGCAGACGGCGTAGTCGTGTGTGCTCTCCGACGCAGCAAAATACCAGGCGGCGAGCTCAGTCCCGTCGTCCGCGGTGAGGCTGCTGCTCTCGCGGTTCTCTTTAAACCACGCCCGTGCCTCGCCCTCCTCGGCATCCATCTGCTCGCCCTTTTCGGCGTCCTTGCCGTCCTGCATCATCTTCATGGTGTATGGCGCGCGGGGATTCAGCGCGAAGTCAAACAGAAAGTTGCCGGCAAACCCCAGCAGCGCGACAACGAGCACCAGCGCAACGACGCCGGCTATCTTGAGCTTTCGATGGGAACGTGCGTTTTGAGACATAAGAAGCTTTCCTATAAGATGTTAATACATCAACATTTAATGCAAGCGCATTATGGACGTTCGCCGTTGATGCGTCAACAGGCAAAGAATGGGTAAACAAAGGGTCACGTATGGTGCAAATTTCGCACGTACCTAGACGCTTTGATATAGTGTTGAGAACTCTTTACGTTGGAGGATGTAACCGGCATGTCCGATTCGAGCGACAGTTCTAAGCCGCGACCCAAGACCGCGGCCGTTCCGCACTACACGGTGGGCGAGGAGATCATGAACTCCGTCACCCATGGTGTCGGCTGCCTGCTGGGTATCGCGGGCCTGGTGCTCCTGATCGTATTCGCCGCCCTGCGCGGCGGCGGCCCGGCCCACATGGCCGCGGCGATTGTCTATGGCGTCAGCATTATCCTCGAATACCTAGCCTCCACGCTCTACCACGCGATTCAGCCCGCGGGCGCCAAGCGCGTGTTCCGCATCATCGACCACAGCTGCATCTACCTGCTCATAGCCGGCAGCTATACGCCGTTTTGCCTCATCACGCTCGCAAACGACGGCGGCGCTGTGCTGTTCTTTGCCGTATGGGCCATCGCCATCATCGGCATCGCCCTCGAGTGCTTTTTGCGCGAGCGCCAGCCGCATTGGGTAAGCGGCCTGGTCTACCTGCTGATGGGCTGGCTCGTCGTCTTTAAGCTGCCCGAGCTCGTGGCGCTGCTCAACCCCGTCGCGCTTGCCCTGCTCGCCGTCGGCGGCGTGTGCTATACCGTGGGCGTGCCGTTCTACATCGCCAAAAACGTGCGCTATCTTCACAGCGTGTTTCACCTGTGGGTACTCGCCGGCAGCATCTTCCAGTTCATGGCGGTGATCCTCTTCGTAATCTAGCGATCGCGTCTGTGCCCGCGGACCTATCCAAGCGGCCGCCGGGCGCAACTGCCCTATCCGTCACCTACGCTTACTACCTAACGTCCCGAATCTTGGAGGTTCGAGAAACTCCCGATGGACATAACCATCTCTCTTATTACCACGCTCGTCCTGACCCTCATCAACGGCTACTTCTCAATGTCCGAGATGGCGCTCACCACGGCCAAGCGCGCCGTGCTGGAGCACGAGGCCGAGGAAGGCGACAAGCGCGCCGAGCGTGCCATTAAGCTGGCCGCCGACTCCGACCAGCTGCTCGCCACCATCCAGGTCGCCATCACGCTCGTGGGCTTCGCCTCGTCCGCCGTCGCCTCGACGAGTCTGTCCGACCCGCTCGCCACGTGGCTCATGAGTTTTGGCATCGCGCCGCTCTCCGCCATCGCGCGTGGCCTGGCGCCGGTCATCATCACCGTCGCGGTCGCCTTCGTATCCATCGTGATCGGCGAGCTCGTCCCCAAGCGCATCGGCCTGGCCAATGCCGAGGGCGTGTCCAAGCAAGTCGTGGGGCCGTTGTCGTTTTTCCAAAAGATTGCCCGTCCGCTCGTGTGGCTGACCGGCGCTTGTTCCGATGGCCTGGCCCGCATTCTGCGCATCAAGAGCGCCGACGACCGCCAAAACGTCTCGGAGGAAGAGATCAAGTACATGGTCTCGGAGCAGGACGACCTGCTCGACGAGGAAAAGCGCATGATCCACGAGATCTTCGACCTAGGCGACACCGTTGCCCGCGAGGTCATGGTGCCGCGCGTGGACACCACCATGTGCGAGGACGACGAGACGGTCGCCGACGTGCTGTCCACCATGCGCCAGACCGGCTTCAGCCGCATCCCCGTCTATCACGAGGATCCCGACAACGTCGCCGGCATCGCGCACATCAAGGACCTGATCCAACCCGCGCTCGACGGCAAGGGTGACCAGCCCATCGCCGGCTTTTTGCGCGACGCCACCTTTGTGCCCGACACCAAGGATATCCTGCCGCTGCTGTCCGAGATGCAGACCTCGCACGACCAGATCGTGGTGGTTGTGGACGAGTACGGCGGCACGGCCGGCATCATCACCATCGAGGACATCGTCGAGGAGATCGTCGGCGAGATCGAGGACGAGTTCGACCCCGACAACAAGTATCTCACGCGCCTTTCGCGCCGCGAGTGGCTCGTTGATGGGCGTTTTTCGTGCGATGACGCGATTGAGCTTGGTTGGCCGCTTGAGGAAAGCGATGATTATGAGACCATCGCCGGCTGGATTTTGGAGCTTTGCGACTCGGTGCCCGACATCGGAGAGGTGTTTGAGGTTGCGGGGTACAAGTTTAAAGTGCAGTCGATGCGTGGCCAGCGCATCTCGCTCATTCGCGTGATTGCTCCGGCCGAAACCGATAAAAAGGATTCCGAGTCTTCGGTAGACGAGCCGACGACGTCGGGTGCGGGTTCCGCGAATCCGCACGACGGCGACGAGTAGGACAAGGAAGAGTAGGGGAGAGTTATGGCAGGCCTGTTCAACATCCTTAAGGTCACCGTCAGCGAGGACAAGATCTGCGCGCACGTGCTGGTGAACCCCGGCATGCCGCTCATGACCTCGGAGGATATCGAGGCTACGGCGCGCGTGTATTACCTGGTGCCGGCGATTGCCAAGCACCTGTGCCTGGGTGATTCCGGTCGCGAGTTCCAGGACTGCATGGGCCAGACCGAGCTTTGCCATCTGCTTGAGCATGTGACGGTCGAGCTCATGAACGAGACCGGGCTTGCCGGCAGCATCTCGTGCGGCCGCACGCGCGTAAGCGAGCACGACGAGCGCGTCTTTGAGGTTGAGCTTTCGTGCCCCGACGACGCGCTGGCCATCGGTGCGCTGTCTTCGGCCACCTTTATGATGGACTGGGCGTACCTGCACGCCGACCAGCCTGCCCCCGACGTGGAAGGCACGGTCGCGGGCCTGCGCAACCTGGTGCTGGGCATGCGCGCCGAGGCCGAGGGCAAGGATCCTCACGAGGCCGTCGCCGCTGCGAACGGCGAAGATGCTGCCGAGGACGAGGGCGCTGACGAGGGCGATGTGCCGGCCGACGCCGAGTCCGTTGCCGATGCGACCGCCGAGCCTGTTCCCACCGAGCCCCAGGGTGTCCCCAACTTTGACGACGAGCCCCAGGTGGCGATTGATACCGAGGGCGCGGTTGCCGAGAACCACGAGGCTTCCGCTGCCGTCTTTGGCGGTGCGGCGACGGTTCCGGCAGGACCTGCGCATGAGGGCAGCCTGCCGCTCGTGGACGGCGCCGGCGAGGACCCGGGTGCCACGGCGGCCATGCCGGCTATGCCCCAGGAGTAGGCCTACGCGTTTATCACCATCACGTACCTGCGCCTTTGCCGTACGTAGATGAGCGGAGCGGCAAGTGATGCGCTGCGGGTATAATGGACAACATTCAAACGGTGGGCACCGACGTGCCCGCAGGAGAGGAATGATCATGGGTAAGACTTTCAGCTTTGTCTCCGGCGCACTTTTTGGTGCTGCTGCCGGCGCTATTGTCGGCGTTGCTCTGGCCCCGCGCTCGGGCGCCGAGACCCGCGCCATGGCTGCCGATATCGCCAACGACGCCTGGGACAATATGCGCGACACCTACGAGCACAGCGCCGAGGAGGCCCGTGCTGCGGTGAATGACTTTGGCCCGATGGTCGACGCCAAGACCGACGACCTGCGCGCCAAGGTCGACCTGGCCCGCGAGCGCATGGACCAGCTGCGCGAGCAGCTCAACGACGCCATTTCGGGCGGCAACGTGACGCCTGCCGCCGACGTCGTGGTCGAGAACGCCGTCGAGGCTGATACCGAGGCTGCGGAGCCCTCGACCGAGGCATAATGCGCGCCGGGGATTTTGTCGGCGCCAAGATCTATCGCAAGCCCACCGAGGACAAGCGCACCAAAAAGGACGGCACGCCGCGCAGCCCTAAAAAGCTCGGAAAGATTCACTTTCCGGTCTTTACCCCGGGCGGTACGCGCGTGGTCGGCTTTATGGTCCGCCAGTCCGATATCGCGGGCATGATCGAGCGCCCCGATCGATTCGTAGCGCTCGACGCCATTGGTGTCTACGAGGGCGCCATTGCGGTCGATGACGTCAAGGACACGTACGATGCCGCCGCCGCTAAGCGCCTCGACATCAACCTGGACGATTGCATCATCTGGGTCGGTATGGACGTGCGCACGGAAGCGGGCGACGTCGTGGGCTATTGCTCGGATGTGGAGTTCAAGCCGCGTTCGGGCATCGTGCAGGCATTCTATGTGACCGCCGGTGCTGCTTCGAGTGTTTTGGTTGGTGACACGCAGGTGCCGCCGACGATGCTGCGCGGCTACGAGAACGGCGCGATGGTCGTCTCAGACGAGGTCAAGTCGCTCGGGTATTCGGGCGGTGCGGCTGCCAAGGCCGCCGAGGCCAGCGTCGTGGTGGGCGACAAGGTCAAAAAGGGAGCCAAGGTGCTCGACGACAAGGGATCGGTTGCCGTGGACAAGGGCAGTCGCGCGCTGGGCAAGCAGCTCGGCAAGACGCGCGGCATGTTCAAGGCCTTTAAGGACGAATACCAAAAGGCGAGCGGAGGCTCGTCAAAAGCTACAAAATAGCGACGTACCAAATGATGGGAGGCAAGCCGGAGACCTGTTGCTCCGGCTTGCTGTGTTTATGGGGGAGGGCACATGCGCCAAAACGGATCCAACTTAAACGGGCGTTCGGGTGCGCGTCCGACGGCGCGCCGCGACCTGGGGCAGCTGCCCAGCGGTCAGCGCAAGCGTCGCCGTAAGCCCGGCGCGATGTATCTCAACCATAGCCGCGGGTTTAGCGATCGCAGTGCGCGCATCGGCAACAGCCGTACGCCCCGTCGTTCGTCTCGCCTGCCCTACGCGCTCATCGCCGTGGGTTGCGCGCTCGTGCTGTTTATCGCCGCCGTCGTGGGTTACGTCAACCGCAGTGTGGACGTGGAGCTCAACGGCCAGAAGACCGCGGTGCGCGTGGGCTCTACGCTGCAGAATCTCATCGACGACCAGGAGTTGACTGACACCTACGACGCAGGCGACCTGTTGGCCGTCGATGACAGCGTGCTCAAGCGCCATGGGGGCGAAAAGCTGTCGGTGAAGGTCGACGGCAAGCGCGTGAAACAGGGCAAATGGGATAGCCGCGAACTTGAGGGCGGCGAGAAGGTGACGGTCAAGGATGGCCGTAACACCTACGAGAAGCACGAGGTTCAGGCTACGGTTATCGAGCCCAAGCTCAAGGTCGAGGGCACGGGCGCTATCGAGTATGTGCAGACATGGGGTGTCCAGGGCCGCTCCGAGGTGTGGGTTGGTGAGCAGTCGGGCAAGACACAGGACCGCGGCGAGGTTGTGCCCGCCACCGATTGCGTTGTTGCGTGCGCCAGCGTGGCGCCCAAGGGCAACGAAAAGTACGTGGCGCTGACGTTTGACGAGGGTCCGAGCGGCGCTACCAAGCAGATCTTGCAGGTGCTCAAGGAAAAGGGCGTCACCGCGACGTTCTTCCTTTCGGGCGATGCGGCCGAGGCCTCGCCTGCCACGGCCAAGGCGATTGTCGATGCCGGGTGCGAGATCGGATCCAACAGCTACAGCGACGATTCGCTCAAGGGCGAGGACCGCGAGACGGTGCGCAAGCAAATTTCGAAGGGCACCGACGCCATCAAGTCGGCGACCGGCGTGAAGACGATGCTGCTGCGTGCCCCGTACGCCGCTTTTGACGAGCAAAACTGGATCGACTCGATGGATTTGGTGTCCGCGGTGGTCTCGTGGAATATCGATTCGGGCGATTGGCTGCTCAACGGTGCCGACGAGCAGGTCTCGACGGTGCTGGATTCGGTGACGCCGGGCAATATCGTGCTGCTCACCGATAGCGATGAGTGCTCCGAGCAGACGCTCGAGGCGCTGCCGCAGATTATCGACGGGCTTATTGCCGACGGCTACAAAATCGTGACGTTGAGCGATCTGGTCAAGACGGATACGGCGCTGAGCAAAAAGCTCACCTCGCTGACGAAGGTCACTATGCCCAAAAACGCCGTGTTCCCCCAGCTCGCCGAAAATGACGACACCACGGAATAGTCATTTAAGAACGTCCCCAATGACTATGTCACGGATGCGTTAGCGTTAGGTATGCCTGCAATGTGCAGCGCATAAACTCGGTGCCGCAGCGCGATGCTGATGCTATAGTTACTGCGGATAACAAGGGTCAAGAGAAAGGTTGCAGGTGAAATCCAAACCTCGACCATACAGTCGATGACCCCTTGCAGGTGCTTTCTGCGCATGCACGGGGTGTAAACGCCGAGCGGCGTGCCGCCCGCGTATGCGTATACATATCCAGAAGTCCACGGAGTGCGTGCCATCACGGTCGCAGTCCGAAGGAATAATGATGGGGAGCACCATTGAATTATCTGAGTGAGATGCTCAAGTTGCCGGTCTTGGACGTCGATGGCGAAAAGCTCGGCGTAGTGAACGATTTTGGCATTGCCACCGGCGAAGTTTTTCCGCACGTGACGTCGCTTGCGTTCCGCGGTCCCGGCAAGACACCGTTTATGATTAGCTGGCGCAAATGGGTCGACCGTATCGACGAGACGGGTGTACACCTTAAGACGTCGGCCACCGAAATCCGTTTTTCGTACCTGCAGCCGACCGAACTCTTGCTTGCCCGCGACGTGCTCAACAAGCAGATCGTCGACACGCAGGGCATGAAAGTCGTGCGCGTCAACGACATCAAGTTTTCCATGTCGGGCGAAAATCAGCTGCACCTGCTGGGCGCCGAAGTGGGCGCCCGCGGTCTGCTACGCGCGATCAGCCCCGCACTTGAGCATATCGTCGAAGGCTTTATGAAGCACCTGGGCAAGCCGCTCAGTGAGGACATCATCGCTTGGTCCTACATGGACCTGCTCGACCGCTCGACCAAGAACATTCAACTCTCGGTGTCGCACAAGACGCTCGGCGAGCTGCACCCTGCCGACATCGCCGACATTATCGAGCAGCTCGACCCGCGCCTGCGTGCGCAGGTGTTTGCGCAGCTCGATACTGCCCAGGCCGCCGAGGCCATCTCGGAGTTCGATGACGACGAGCTTATGACCGAGATGCTCGAGGGCCTGTCCGATACCGACGCATCGTCGATGCTGGCCATGATGGACCCGGACGACGCTGCCGACCTGATCGACGAACTCGATTATGAGAAGGCCGAGAAGCTCCTGCGCCTGATGGGCGTCAAGGAGGAGAAGGCGATTCGTAATCTGCTGGGCTACGAGGACAACACCGCCGGCCGCATCATGACCTCGGAGTTTGTCTCGCTGCCCGCCACGGCGACGGTCGGCGACGCCATCGAGGCGATTCGCAAGCTCGACGAGGACTTTGAGAGCGTCTATTACGTCTATACCGAGGACCCGAGCGGCATGCTGACGGGCGTGCTTTCGCTGCGCACGCTGATCGTGGCCGACCGCGACGCCACGCTGGGCCAGCTCGCCTATCGCGATCTGGTCTACGTGTCACCCGACGAGGACCAGGAAGACGTGACGGACGAGATGACCAAGTACGACCTGGTTGCCATCCCTGTCTGCGACGAGAACCGTCATATCCTGGGCATCGTGACCTTCGACGACGCCATGGACGTTATTGCCGAGGAGCATCAGGAGGACCTGCAGATCGCCGGTGTCGGCTCGGGCGATAGCGCGTCGGACGACTCGACGAACGTGCTCAGCTGGTTCGTGCATCGTCAGTACTGGGTCGTCGTGTGGGGCATCGCCTCGTGCATCATGGCAACGGTGCTGGGGACGGCGCTGGGCTCCGCGCATTTGGTGGTGTTCCCCATGTGCGCCATGCCGCTCGTGTTGCTGGCTGCCTCGCGTATGGTGTCGTTCGTCAAGAACTACTTCCTGGAGTATGACGGTCACGACGACGAGCCCAAGCCGTATCTGGGGTTCTTCTTCCAGAGCACGGGCATGGGCCTGATTCTGTCACTCGTGACCTATCTGTGCGCCCAGCTGGTGCGCACCGCTGCGTTCCCCGATGCGCCCATGTTTGAGGAGCAACTCTTTACCGGGTGCTTTAATATCGCTGCCATCATTTGCCTGGTTGGCAACATGAGCGCCGTGATTTACCTGATGGTGCTGTTCTGGCGTGACGAGCATGACCTCAACACGTCGGGCACCGCCATGAACGTCATCGCCGTCATGATCTCGTGTGTGGCGTACTGCATCGCCGCGGTGCTGCTCACCATGTCGGTCATGGGGTAGGTGGTCGCGTGCAAAATACGAAGCAAAAGCCGAGCACCAAGCAAAAGCTGACCATCGCGGCCATCTTTGGCGCCATGGGCCCCGGTCTTCTGGCGGCGCTTTCGGGCAATGACGCTGGCGGCATCGCCACGTATTCCAGC
This sequence comes from uncultured Collinsella sp., assembly GCA_902491915.1. Taxonomy (GTDB): domain Bacteria; phylum Actinomycetota; class Coriobacteriia; order Coriobacteriales; family Coriobacteriaceae; genus Collinsella. The sequence continues at coordinate 20,528 of CABUJL010000002.1, read as the reverse complement.
GCGGGCGCCAGCTATGGCTATAAGATGCTCTGGATGCTTCCCGTCATGACCGTGCTGCTTATCGTGACGCAGGAGACCGCGGCGCGCTGCGGATGCGTCACGGGTAAGGGCCTGGCGTCGCTCATTCGCGAGCGCTTTGGCGTGCGCAAGAGCGTGCTGGCCATGGCAGCGCTGTTGATCGCCAACACGGCGGTGACCATCTCGGAGTTCGCGGGTATCGCGAGCGGCCTTGCTCTGTTTGGCGTTCCGGCGAGCATCTCGGTACCGCTCGTGGCGCTGCTGGTGTGGATGCTTACCATGTCGGGCAGTTTCCAGCGCATCGAGAAGATTCTGCTGCTGGTAAGCTGCGTGTTCGTGACCTACATCGTCGCCGCGTTTATGGCCGGCCCCAACTGGGGCGAGGTCGCGGTCGACTTGGTCGTCCCCAATATTCAGAACGATCCCAGCTACGTGTCGCTCGTGGTCGCAACGATCGGTACCACCATCGCACCGTGGATGATCTTCTTGGCTCAGAACAACGTGGTCGATAAGAATGCGGGCGAGGACGACATCGTGTTGCAGCGTATTGATACCGTGAGCGGCTCGATCGCTGCTGATATCATTGCGGGCTTCATTATCATCACGACCGGTACGGTGCTGTTCCCGGCGGGTATTCAAATTAGCGATGCCGCCGATGCCGCTCGCGCGTTGGAGCCCATCGCGGGCCAGTGGTCCACGGTGCTGTTCGCCTCGGGCCTGGTCGCAGCGAGTTTTTTGGCCGCCTGCGTGCTGCCGGGCGTTACGTCGAGTGCCATCTGTGAGGCTTTTGGTTGGGAGCGCGGCGCCGATCGCAGCTGGGACGAGGCCCCGGTTTACCGCGGCATCATTACGGCCATCATCGGCATTTCTGCCGTGCTGGTGCTTATGCCCGGCGTCGATCTGTTCCAGATTATGATGACCTCGCAGGTCATCAATGGCGTGCTGCTGCCTGTAGTCTTGGTATTCCAGGTGGTTATCGCGGCGGATCGCCACATTATGGGTGCCAACCGCAACGGCCGTGTGTGGAACGTGCTCACTTGGGCGACTATCGCCGTGATTACGGTGCTGACAGTCGTCATGTTTGTGCTGCAAGCGATGGGCTACAGCGCTTAACGCCCACTTTTGCTTCCGAACAGGCCGCAGCGATGGGCTGCGGCCTGTTTTTTGTCTGCTATAGGGTGTTAGTTATATAGCAATGGACAAAAAATGCCAAATATGAGTACTGTTGCTAAGTGAATAGCATTTACATCCTAAAAGATAATGAACATAGCATTTAGTATGTTCATTAAAATTGGCTCCAATACGCCTTAAACCAGTCAGGTTGGCTGCTTTAGGGGGTTGTAGGGGTCGCTCGGACGTCATTTTGGGTGGTTTGCCTGCTACTAAAATGGTAACAATACTCATATTTGCCCTTTTTTTGCCCACAGACCTTTGAGGGTGCGGCGAAAAGGGCTTGTTTTGATTGTTTGGGGCAGGCGCGAGGCACGGAAACGATGTCTGGAACGACGGAGCGGCCTGGAATTCATCCGTAGAGGTCTTCATTGGCTGCGCCAGGAGTGTCCCTAGGTACCGGCACATAAGGAACGTCCCTAACTGCCGGAGGGGGCGTCTGCCGTGGCAGACGCCCCCTCCGGATGTGGGAAGTTTGCGCTGCAGGTTACTTGTCGGTGCCCAGCTTGTGCGGCTTGAGAGCGAGCGCATTGACGAGTGCGTCGGTGGCAGACTTGACGGCTGCCGGCTGCGGATCGTTGACGTGATCCTCGGGATGCACGGGCAGGTCCTTCTTGACTGCATCGTGGATCAAGTTGAGGTACTCAGTCACGCCAGTGGTCGATAGATGCGTGCCATCGCCATCGAACAGGTCGTTGCGGTTGGCACTGTATCCGTACCAGTCGATAACGCGCACATTCTTGTAGCGCGTAGCGGCGTTGGCGATGGCCTGGTTAGTAGAGCCAACCCACGGCTGCGGGCTGCGCGTGTTCACAAACACCACCATACGCTTATCTCCCGCATCGGCCATGATGGCGTCGATCTGGTCGTCGGTTACCAAGCCGTTGGTGCCCAGGGCAAAGACCACGATCTTGCCGGCAAGGTTCTGCTGGATATAGCCCTCAAATGTCGCGCGCCCCGCATCAAACTGGCGGCCCTTTTCGGCATCGATATGGCTGTGCGGGAACACGCCGTCAAAGGTGTCTACGGCACGCAGCGACACGGAGTCGCCGATCATAAGCAGATCGTAGGAGCCATCGGGGAAGCCGTCGTTGTCCTTGTCGGTGTCGTCGGCCGCCTGCTGGTCGGTGGGCGCGGTGTTCTTGGCTTCCTTGTTCAGAACTTCGGCGCCCTCGCCGCTCAGCGCAGACGTCTCGGGCACAAAGATCAGGCCGCCCAGTGCAACGACCAACACGACAGCGCAGGCTGCGCAGGCAGGGACGTGCGTGCGCACCCAGTTGGCGGGCGTGGTGGTGCCATCGCGGAACTCGGATACGGTGCGGCCGAAGGCGCCCTTCCTAAACGGCGTCTCGATAAAGCGATATGAGCATTCGGCCACGGCGACCACCAACAACACCTGCAAAATGTACTGCCACCACGGTGTATCGTTGATGTTGGCGACCGGGTTCATGAGCAACAGCAGCGGATAGTGCCACAGGTAGATGCTGTACGAGCGCTTGCCAACCCACACGAGCGGCTCGGCGGACAGCGCGCGGGCAACCATTCCCTGGGGCTGCACGCAGGCCGCGATGACCATGAGCGTGAGGATCGAGCACAGCAGCGTGCCTCCGCGATACTGGAAGGCGGTGTAGCCGTTGGTGAGCGCGACCATGGCGGCAAGGCCAACCAGACCCACGACGCCCAACACATCGATGGATGCGGGCGAGGACCAAAAACGCACGAGGGCGCTCGGCTGTGCCGGGGCGGTCTCGGCTGCTTCGTCGGCCTTCTCGCCAGGCTTGCCCTCGGCGTTCTTGCCGTGCTTGGCGGCGCCAGCTAGGCGATTGAGCCCCAAACGACGAGCGAGACGCACCGGCGCCAGGTCGCGATCGGGGATAAAGGCCATCCAGGCACCCAGCAGCAGCGAGAACACGCGGGTGTCGGTGCCGTAGTACACGCGGCTGGGGTCGGCGGCAGGGTTATAGAGCACCATCATGGCGATGGCGGAGACAGCAGCCAAGCCCAGAACCACGCGGCGCGTGTTGGGCTTGCTCACATGCATGGATACCATGGCAAACAGCAGTGGCGGCCAAATCAGGTAGAACTGTTCCTCGATGGCAAGCGACCAAAAGTGCGTGAGCGGCGAGGGGTCGCCCAGAGCATTGAAGTACGAGACGTTTTGGGCAATCTGCCACCAGTTGTTGAAGAACAGCAGCGACGGCAGGATGTCGGGGCGCATCTTGGTGAGCATCACGTGGTTAAAGATAGTGCACAGCGCGCAGGTTACAAACACTACCGTTACCACGGCGGGGACCAGGCGACGGATGCGGCGAATCCAGAAGCTCTTGAGGTCGATGTGGCCGGTCTTAGCGACTTCGTTGAGTAGCAGGCGTGTGATCAGATAGCCCGAAAGCACAAAGAAGATCGTGACGCCGAGCAGACCGCCCTGCGCCCACGTGAGGTTGAGGTGATAGAGCACCACCGCGACGACGGCAAGCGTGCGCAGGCCGTCAAGGGCAGGGATGTAGCGGGACTTGGGGCGAGCAGGCGTCTGCTCCGCGGCGGGAGTGTTGGCGCGGCCCGCGTTGTTGGCAGAAGCGCGATGGGGGCTCGCGGTGCGTCGCGGCTCGTTGGCACGGCGTTCGCTCTTCACGCGTTCGTGCGGCGCCGGCTCGTTGCCCGTGCGGCGTCGACCGCGCGAGCCCGATTGCGAGAATTGTTCCATAAAACATCATCCAATGACGAGAATAATCAGCACGTATTCATTGTAGCTGCCTGCTCCTGTGAATGCTTGCTGCTGGCGCAACCTCAAGGGTGCGTTCGCATCAAAGTGAACTAAAGTTATAGAGGTGCGAAGGCGCGCAATCGACGGTCGACGGTGGGTGCAAAGCCCGCAGATGAGGAGGTCTCCATGGCAGATCGCGGCATCGTTGCGGTGTTCGGCAGCATGAACATGGACCTTTCGGTGGCGTGCGAGCGCATACCGCGCGCGGGCGAGACAGTCGGTGGTAGCGGTTTTATCACCAACGCCGGTGGCAAGGGCGCTAACCAGGCCGTCGCCGCCGCGCGCATGGGTGCGCGCACGTGCATGATCGGCGCGGTCGGTCGCGACGCGTTCGGCGCGTCGCTCGTGGCGGGGCTCCAAGACGCCGGCGTGGACTGTGACTTTGTAGTGCATCGCGATGACGTGGAGACGGGAACGGCGACCATCATTCGCTGCGAGGGCGACAACCGCATCATACTGTCACCGGGCGCCAACCATGCGCTTGCGTGCGCGGACGTTGCCTGCGCGCTGAGGCGTCTGGTGGCCCATGAGCTCGACGGCGACGCCAGCGAGATTGCCCCGGCTGTCGGAAGCGTCTTTATCGCCCAGGGCGAATGTGACCTTGCGGCGACGGCCGAGGCGCTTGTTTGCGCTCACGAGCTGGGGTTCTATACGGTCTTTAATCCAGCGCCCGCCTGCGAGCTGCCTGCGGAGGTCTGGCCTGCGGTCGACCTGGTCTGTCCCAACGAGACCGAGTGCCAGGTGCTGACGGGAATCTTGCCCACGGATGATGTGAGTTGCATCGCCGCGCTCAAAGCCCTGCTTGCCAAGGGCGCCGGCGCCGCGGTCATCACGTTGGGCGGTGCCGGCTCGGTTACGCTCGGCGATGGCGGTGAGCTGCTGCGCATGCCGGCACTTTCGAGTATGGTAGTCGATACCACGGCCGCCGGCGATACGTTTATCGGCGCGTTGGCGGCGGCTCGCCTAGAGGGCTTGCCGCTCTTTGAGTGCATGGCCGCGGGTGCTCGCGCCTCGGCAGTGACGGTGTCGCGCCTGGGCGCTCAGCAATCGATTCCCACGAGCGCCGAAGTTGAACATTGGTTTAGTTAAACGATAAAGACGGAGAAGCGGAGTAGAACAATGGCAATCAAGAAGCTGATCCTTGATCTGGATATGGGTGTGGACGATGCGATGGCGCTGGCCTATGCCATCGCGAGCCCCGAGGTGGAGCTCGTGGGCATCACCACGTGCTTTGGCAACGTGCGCGTCGAGCAATCGGCGCACAATTGCCTGGCGGTGCTCGATCTGCTGGGTCGCCCCGAGGTTCCGGTGTACCTGGGTGCCGACCGTCCTCTGCAGGCGACTGAGCCCTATACGCCGCCGGCGTCCACCGCGCTCATTCACGGCAAGAACGGCATCGGCGGCGCGAGCGTGCCCGCGTCGCCCTACGAGCCGGTGGGGGCGACCTCGGCCGACGGCAACGCTGCGGTCGATTATCTGATCGATGCTGCGCGCACCTATGGTCCCGATCTGGTCTACGTAGCGACTGGCCCACTCTCCAACCTGGCGCTCGCCCTGGAGCGCGATGCGGCGGCGATGATGTCCATCGGCCGCGTGGTCGTGATGGGCGGCGCCCTTACCGTGCCCGGTAACGTGAGCGCGGGCGCCGAGGCTAATATGGCGAGCGACCCCGAGGCAGCCGACGCAGTGCTGCGCTCGGGCCGTAAGCTCACCATGGTGGGTCTGGACGTGACGCATCGCGTGGTGCTCACACGCCGCGACATTGCCGGCTGGACGGGCTCGAGCACCATGGCGGGCTGCGCATTTGCGAGCATGGTCGAGCACTACATTGGCTCGTACGAGATGAACGCACCCTACCTGGGTGGTTGTGCGCTGCACGATCCGCTGGCCGTTGCCGTGGCGATCGACCCCACGCTCGTAGGTGCGCTCGGCTGCAACCTGCGTGTTGATCTGCTGGGCGAGTACCGCGGTCGCACCATCTGCGATGAGCGCCGCCTGTCCGATCCGGACAAGAGCGCGCTTGTGGCACTGACCGTGGATGCTCCGCGCTTCCTGTCCGAGTTCAAGACGCGTATGGCCCGTGTCCTTGGCTAAGTTGTCTTTTTGGGACGGGGCTTTTTTGACTGGTATGATTGGTGCGACCATTCGAACCAGCTAAAAGAGCCCCGTCCCAATTTGACTATCGAGAGGATCTGCCATGGAGCGCATCGCCAGCTTTTCCGTTGATCATCTGCTGCTTGAGCCCGGCGTGTATGTGAGCCGCATCGACCGCGATCCGGCGACCGGTGCTGCCGTCACCACGTTTGACCTGCGCCTGACCACGCCCAACAAGGAGCCGGTCATGAACACCGCCGAGTGCCACACCATCGAGCATCTGGGTGCAACGTTCTTGCGCAATCATGCCGAGTGGTCGGGCCGCATTGTCTACTTTGGCCCCATGGGCTGCCGCACGGGCTTTTACCTCGTTGTGTTTGGCGAGGTGACGAGCGAGGAGATCCTGCCGCTCGTGCGTGAGCTGTTCGAGTTTGTCGCCGACTTTGAGGGCGATGTCCCCGGTGCCGCTCCCGAGGAGTGCGGCAACTACCTGGACCAGAACCTTCCCATGGCTAACTGGCTCGCGCGCCGTTACCTCGACCGCGACCTGGCCGATATCGACGAGAAGCACCTGCACTATCAGCAGGCATAAGGGCTTTATCGCCCAAAACGCGCGCATTGGGCGCCTTCGCTTATGCGGGGGCGCCTTTTTGTTGATTGGTCGGGACGAGCGTTCAAAATCGCTCATGTTTGTTCTAGAATGTTCATACTGTCACATAAACGAACAGGAGCGAACATGCATATCTACTCTGTCAACGATCCCGAGTTCAAGTCCTATGGCAACGTTTGGGATAACGTTCCGTCCGAGCTTACGTCGCCCGTGCTCGAGGCGCTCTCTGCCACGCCCATTCCCGAGGGCAGCAAGTACGTTGCAAGTGCGCCGGAGCTTGAGGACGTCAAGGATGCCGACAAGCTTGGCTTTCTCATGTTTGGTGGCCGTCCCTTCCAGCTCGGCTGGTGCAACGGCCACAATACACGACTCAACTGCCTGGAGTATCACCGCGCGAGCGAATTCAACCTGGGCGCTCGCGACTTTATCCTGCTCGTGGCGCATCGCTGGGAGATCGAGGACGGCAAGCTCGACACCGCGTGCGTCAAGGCGTTTCGCGTGCCGGCGGGTACGGTCGTCGAAGTCTTCAACACCACGCTCCACTACACGCCGTGCATGGTCGACGACGGTGGCTTCCAGGTGATGGTGGCGCTGCCCGCCGGCACCAACGGCCCGCGCCCCGAGGTCGCGGCCGACATGCCTGCGGCCGGCGACAGCTACTGCTACTGGAAGGCCGACAAGTGGGTCCTCTGCCATGCTGACAGCCCCAAGGCAGCCGAAGGCGGCTACGTAGGCCTCATCGGCAAGAACCTCGACATCGCCTGCGACTAGAATCTTCCGTCTCAATCTGTAACATCTAGCGGGCTAAATCGTCTCAGCCTGTTACGGATCGAGACAAACTGCAGGGGGAAGACCGAACAATCTCGATCTGTAACACCAGGCCCGGTTTTGACGGCTTAACTGTTACAGATCGAGACAAAACGGGCCCAAGCCACCACAAAGGTGCCTGTCCCCATTGTGGTGGTGTAGGGCGGCGCTATCAAAAAGTGTCAGGCGGGGGCGGCTGCCGGGCCGCCGTGTGCGAAAAGAAGTGTCGGCCTGCGTCGCTGTCGTTGAGCGAGGCCCCATTTGCGGGGATACTAAAAACACGACAAACAGCGTGCGAAAGGATTGATGCATGGCTTTCCGTAATGACTTCCTGTGGGGCGGCGCGACGGCTGCCAACCAGTGCGAGGGCGCCTACAACGTGGACGGCCGCGGCCTGGCCAACGTGGACGTGGCTCCGCACGGCCCCGAGCGCTATGCGGTGGTCTCCGGCCAGCGCAAGATGCTCGACTTCGAGGACGGCTATTACTATCCCGCGCAGACCGGCATCGATTTCTATCACCATTACAAGGAGGACATCGCCCTCTTTGCCGAGATGGGCTTTAAGACCTTCCGCATGAGCCTGGCGTGGACCCGCATCTTCCCCAACGGTGACGAGACCGAGCCCAACGAGGCTGGCCTGGCCTTCTACGAGGACGTATTCCGCGAGTGTCAGGCGCACGGCATCGAGCCACTCGTGACCATCACGCACTTCGACTGCCCGATTCACCTCATCAAGGAGTACGGCGGCTGGCGCAACCGCAAGCTCATCGACTTCTACAAGAACCTCGCGACCACGATCTTCACCCGCTACAAGGGTCTGGTGAAGTACTGGCTTACCTTTAACGAGATCAATATGATCCTGCACCTGCCGTTTATGGGTGCCGGTCTGGTCTTTGAGGAGGGCGAGAACAAGGAGGCCGTCGAGTACCTGGCCGCCCACAACGAGCTCGTCGCCAGCGCTTGGGCAACCAAGATCGCTCACGAGATCGATCCTGAGGTCAAGATTGGCTGCATGCTCGCCGCGGGTAGCTACTACCCCTACAGCTGCCGTCCGGGCGATGTGCGCCAGGCGCAGCTCGACAACCAGGACAACTACTTCTTCGTCGACGTCCAGAGCCGCGGCTACTACCCGGCCTATGCCGTCAAGAAGCTCGAGCGCCTGGGCATCGATGTGGGCATGACGGACGAGGGCCGCGAGATCCTGGCCGCCAACACCGTCGACTTCATCAGCTTTAGCTATTACAGCACCCGTTGCTCCGCCGGTGCCGACAACCCCGATGTCGAGCGCACCCAGGGCAACGCCTTCGCCGGCGCCAAGAACCCCTACCTGCAGGAGAGCCAGTGGGGCTGGGCCATCGATCCGCTGGGCTTCCGCATCACCCTCAACGACCTGTACGACCGTTATCAGAAGCCGCTGTTTGTGGTCGAGAACGGCCTGGGCGCCAAGGATGTTGTCGAGGAGGATGGCTCCATCAACGACGACTACCGTATCGACTATCTGCGCCAGCATATCGCCGCGATGCGCGATGCGGTGACCGAGGACGGCGTTGACTTGCTGGGCTACACCACCTGGGGCCCGATCGACCTAGTGTCTGCCGGCACAGGCGAGATGTCCAAGCGCTACGGCTTTATCTATGTCGACCGCGATGATGCGGGCAACGGCACCCTCAAGCGTTCCAAGAAGAAGAGCTTCGACTGGTACAAGAAGGTTATTGCTTCTAATGGTGAGGACCTGTCCTAAGGAAGTTGAGACACTCAACTTCAGAGTCTCCTAACCGAGTCGCCCGGCGAGCAGTTAATGCTCGCCGGGCGCCTTGCCGTCTGCGGATTTTGGGACATGTGGCCCGCTTTTTGAGCCTGCCTGTCGGTACACTAAAAGCACTATGGGTACCCGCGAGCGACATATCGGCCACGCGGCCGCCCGATCCGCACCCGTGGCGGATCCCAGGGGCGGCAGGCTCTTCGCCATGCCGCGATTCCTTGTTGGCATAACGCATCAGGTGTACCGTCACCGCGTCTTTGCTATCGCCGGCGCCATCACCGCGCTGTTCCTCATGCTTTTGGCAGTCTTGCCGGCGCTGTTCGCCTTCGACCCCAAACTTTCTAACGCCGTGCCCGCCTATAGCGAGGTGTCCGAAGAGGTCGTGGATGCGCTCGTCCATTCGAGCTCTCTGCCGTTGCTTGTTGCCGCAATTGCATTTTCGATCTGGGGCGTATCGGTCTATCTGCGCTGTTTGGACTATGTGTTGCGCCGCCGCCTTGTTGCCATCGCCACCATCTGCGCCCTGTGGATGATCGAAGTCATTCTCAAGTACAAGTCGTTCACGCCGTTCTATGCCACCGTGCTGTGGTACCTGTACTACGTGCCCATGACGCTCATTCCACTGCTCTACCAGTTGTGTGGTCTGCGCCTTGCAGGCCTGGAGCAACACCGCCTGGGTCGCCGCTACTGCGCTGCGCTGTGGATTATGGCTATCCTGCTTATCGGATTTGTGCTCACCAACGATTTTCACCAGCAGGTCTTCCACTTTGACCGCACAAGCGACACCTGGAGCAACGACTACACGTACGGCTGGGGTTATTTCGCCGTCCTCGTGTGGACGGCCTTTAACTTTGTGGCCTTTTTTATCCTGGTGGGCCGGTCCTCGTCCTTTCGCATCCAACGTTTCTCGGGCACGGCGGCGCTCGTGCTGCTGGGCGGCGCGTTCTTTGCCATCTCATATGCGTTGCGCGTGCCCTGCTCATGGAGGCTCAACTTCTCGCTCATCTATTGCGTCTTGTGCGTGGTGGTGATGGAAATCTGTCTCGATTGTGGTGTCATTCCGTCATATCACGACATCGCCGACATCTTCGACACCTTGCCGCTTGACCTCAAAGTTCTAACGCGCGACCTGCAGGAGGTCTATGCCACGCCGGTGTCAAAGCCAATGCCGGCGGGCGTGTGCGAAGAGCTGCGAGCCCAGGAACACGGGCATGCCCATGCCTTTGCCGTGGAGTCCAATCCCGATGTGATGTACCGAGCCTTTCCACTGCTGGGCGGATCGGCCCTGCTTGCCCAAGACGTGTCGGATCTCAACGAGCTTAACCGTGAACTGGCACACCGTCGCATGGAGCTGCAGCGTCAAAACGAGCTGCTCGCTGCCGACTACGACCTTAAGACGCACCTGGCAGATCAAGAGGCCGAGACCTTGCTGGTCCAAGACGTGGACCAGGCGCTTGCCCGCGCGCTCGAAGGGATGTACGACCTGCTGAGCTCGCTGCCGCCGCTGACCGACGAAACGTCTTCACACGAGCGTTACCGCATGTTGCAGCGCGCCAAGATGCTCGTCGCCTATTGCAAGCGCAAGGGATCGCTCACGTTGGCGCAGCACGGGGAGAGCGGTTTTGATCGCGACCGCATTCAGCTCATCGCCAACGAGCTCGCAAGCGACCTGCGCACCATCGATATCGATTGCGCCTCGATTATCGCCATACGGCGCCCGTTGCACGCCAGTACGGTAAGCGCCCTGTACGACTGCGTGTATGACTTTGCGTTTTTTGCCTACACCACCGACCATCCGGCGCTTATGTATCACTTGGGCGACCATGACCGATGCAGTGTCGAGCTGCGCGCCACGCTTTTTTCCAACGATGATGAAGATCTTTCGCAGACGCCCGCTGCGCAAGAGCTCGAAAGCGCTCTGCAAGGGCGCAACGTGGCATACCGCCTTGAGGGCGAACCCGGCCAGTTGCGTATGATCGTGTTGATGCCGCGGGCGGGTGAGTGACGATGCAGATTTCGCTCATCCTTCCCCAAATCGTTGCACTCGATATTGTCTTTGCCCTGGCTGCGTGCCTGCAGACGATCCACGTTCCGCTCATCGCATCGCGCCGCTCGTCCTATAACCGTAGGGTGGTTTGCGCCTACGAGGCGAGCCTCGTGCTTCACCTAGTTATTTCGGCGCTCATCTTGTTCGCGTCGTCTGGCTCATATCTGGTGGCGCCGCTTGACGTTTGCGCCAGGGCAATGGGCGGAGTGCTGTGGCTCAATGCCGCAATCTTTGCCTATGGCGTGGTGCTTATGGTGCACTATCGTCGCCCCGTCATGCTGGTCGAGCTGCTGCTTGTTGTCGCCGTTACACCGCCGGTGGTTTTTGCCACGGGCTCGGCGTGGACCGTTGTCCTTATCGCAGAGGGAGCGTTCTTCCTGTTCCGTTCCATCGCGGCGCTCTTGATGGACGTCCGTAACCGCCAGGAGGATATCACCGCGTTCTCGACGATCGAGACCATCAACGTGATTCCCGTGGGCATCCTGTATCTGGACCCGAGGGGCCGTCCGCTGCTCATGAACCGCTGCATGCGCAAAAACCTGGTGGAACTTCATATGCCCACCGATCTAGGTGACATGAGCGGCACATGGAACGACCTGCGCAAACTCAGCATGCAAATGCCCGAAAGCAGTAGGAACCGTGTGCGGATTAACTTGGATCGTTTTGGTGATGCTCGCGCGGTGATCGAGATTTCTCCCGCCGAGATTCGCCTATTTGTGCACGACGAGGTTATGGTTTCGGGCCGCCTCTTTGAGCGCATTATCGGACTGGACGTGACGGAATACGCACACGCCTACGACCGCTTGGCGCAAGCAAACCACCTACTTGAGCTTGCGGGCCAAGAGCTCCAGTCCCAGATTGAAGAAGTTAAAAAGGTTGCCGACAATGCGGCCTATCTACGTATGCGCGCCCGCGTTCACGATGTGATTGGGCAGCGCCTGTCCATTCTCCATCGCTATTTGGAGGAGGGGCGCCTGGACGACGAGTCGCTCGAGCAGATTGACCCGTTGCTGCGCTCAATTGCCGCCGATTTGCGCAGCGGCGGTGCCAGCGAGCCTGCAGAGCAGCTGGGTGATATCGTCCATGCTTTTGGCCTGGTGAGTGTGCAGATCGATGTTGAGGGCGCGCTGCCTGAGGACGCGCGTGTCGCCGCAGCCTTTCTGCAGATTATCCGCGAGGCCTCGACCAATGCCACCAAGCATGCACAGGCCCATCAGGTCCATGTGCGCCTGCGGCAGGAGACGTCGGAAAACGGCGCTGTTGCGCGGATGGCCGTTTCTAACGACGGCGCGCCTGCACCCGTATCGTATCGCGAGGGAACGGGTATCCCAGGTATGAGGCATGTCGCACAGAATCTGGGCGGCAGCCTGGAAGTCCACACCGCCCCGCCCTTCACGCTTACGGTGTCCATCCCGCTTGCCTCCAACGCCACGGTCCAAAGGAGAAGTTCATGATCCGCGTCCTTATAGTCGAAGACCAGGCCATCCTGCGCGAGAGCCTGGCGCGCTCCGTTGGCGACCAGCCCGATATGACCGTTGTTTCCGCCATTGCCGATGCTTCCGAGGCCTTGGGTGTCGCGCTCAAGGAGCGCCCGGACATGATACTGATGGACGTATGCACCGAGCATGATTCCAACGGCATCGTGGCGGCGGCGCGCATTAAAGAACAACTGCCCGAGTGCCGCGTCATTATCATGACGGGTATGCCCGAAATCACCTTTGTGGACCAGGCGCGCGAGGCGGGCGTCGACAGCTTTGTGTACAAGAACGTCGGTATCGACGAGCTATTCGCCGTGATGCGCTCCACGCTGGCGGGTTACTGCACGTTTCCCAAGCCGCCCGAGAGCATCTTCTCGGGCACGGCGGCCCTCGACGATGTCGAGCTGTCGATCTTGCGCCTTGCCTGCGAGGGTAAAAGCCGCCGCGAGATCGCGGCCGAGCTGTTTATGAGCGAGGGCACCATCAAACGCCGCATCTCGGAGATTCTCAATAAGACCGGCTACGACAACATCATGCGCTTGGCCGTGCGCGCGGTAACGGAGGGCAGCATCGTTCCCAACATGGAGCGCTAGCGTTCGTTACGCATCGGCATAAAGCGGCGGGGCCGCAGGATTATCTCCTGCGGCCCCGCCTGACATGTGCGCGGATGTGTCCGCCAATCCGCGGCTGATGTTACGTGCCGTTACGCGATGGTTGCGGTGTAAGAGGCGACGTCCTCGTAGGAATCGGTCAGGTAGGCGTCGATGCCGATGGTCGTGTTGACGAGGTCGTCAAGGCTATCGAGTGTGCCGTTCGAGAACGTGAATTCCTCGGTGGCGTTGGTGCCGGGCATCAGGTGAGCCGAGAACCAGGGTTCCTTCATGGTGCCGTTGACGTTGGTCTTGCCGGAAGGAGCGTAGAAGGTCAGGTCCTTGTCGCTCTTGTTGGTGATGTTGACGACAAAGCCGATGTCGCCCCAGTCGTCCTTGAACTTCTCGGTGATGGTGATGGTGCACAGATCGTCATCGGCGACGGTGACGGCGGGGGAGATTTCGACGCTCTGGACATCGTCGTCTTCGACGGCCTCATCGATCTCCTCTTCCTTCTCGGCCGCCTCGCGATCCTTCTTCACCGTACCGGACAGGTCCTTGTCGGACTTGGTAAAGACAAGATTGCCGTCATCTTCTTCGAGGATGAGTTTTCCGTCCTTGAGCTTCATGTCATGCGACTCGTCTTCGGCGGTGATGGTTACGGTGGTGGCGTCCTTTGCCTCCCATTTAAGGTCCATGACTTCAAGGAACAGGTCGAGGGCACCTGTGCCGTCCTCATCGAGAATCAGGACGCAGTGGACACCCCAATCCTCGAGCATCTTCATGTACTCATCGGTCAGCTCTTCGCCCTCCAAGGTTCCACCCGAGAGTTCCCAGCTGCCGACGAAGTTGGCCTTGGGGTCTTTGCCCCCGCCGCTGCAGCCCGTCAGGGCAAAGGCGAGCGCCAGGACGCATGTCAGAAATGCGAGTACGGACTTTTTGAACGTTGTCTTCATGGTGTCCTCCTTCATCGAACGAAACCCATAGAAGCAAATGCGGGGGTGGCGGATCCCCCGCCAATTACCAGATAGAGGCGCTAGGGCCTGGGCGTTCCACAGTTGCTGCAGAACTTGCCGCCGTTTTCGCTACCGCAGTTGGGGCAGAACCACTTGGCCGGTGCCGGGGCGGGCGCGGGGCTGCCGCACTCGGAGCAGAACTTGCCGGTGTTGGTGGCGCCGCAGCTGCAGGTCCACGTGCCGGCCGCAGGTGCGGCGGCGGGAGCCGGTGCGGGGGCGGGAGCCGGAGCCGGCTGCGGGGCGGCCTGCTGCTGTGCCTGGCCGGCGGCGAACAGCTGGCTGGCGTTCATGCCGCCCATGCCACCTGCCATGCCCATGCCCATAAAGCCTGCCATCGCGCCGTTGGGGTTGGCGGCTGCTGCGCGCATTGCGTCGCTCTGGGCGCTGGCGATGTTGGCGGCTGCCATGGTGGGATCGCGCATGACCGCGGCCTTCTGCAGGTCCTTGATCATCTGCTCGTCCTCTTGCGAGGCGGCGATGGAGTTGACGCCAAAGCTCACGATCTCGACGCCGCGCAGGTCACGCCAGTCGGCCGAGAGGACCTCGTTGAGCGCGCGGGCGAGCTCGGTGGTGTGGCCGGGGATGGCGCTGTAGCGGATGCCCATCTCCGAGATCTTGGCAAAGGCGGGCTGCAGGGCGGTGAGCAGCTCGGACTTAAGCTGGCTGTCGATCTTGTCGCGCGTGTAGCTATCGGTCACGTTGCCGCATACGTTGGTGTAGAACAGCAGCGGGTTGGTGATGCGGTACGAATACTCGCCGTTGCAGCGCACGGAGATGTCGACGTCCAGGCCAATGTTGTTATCGACCACGCGGAAGGGCACGGGCGAGGCGGTGCCGTACTTGTTGCCGATGATCTCCTTGGTGTTGATGAAGTAGACGCGCTGGTCCTTGCCCGCGTCGCCGCCAAAGGTAAAGCGGCTGCCGATATTGGCGAAGGTCTCCTTGATGGAATCGCCCAGGTTGCCGCTAAAGACGCTCGGCTCGCTGCCGGTATCGAAGACGAACTCACCGGGCTCCAGCGCGACTTCGATGATCTTGCCGTTTTGCACCACGAGCATGCCCTGGCCGTCGTTGACGGCGATGACCGAGCCGTTGGAGATGACGTTGTCCTCGCCGCGCGTGTTGGAGCTGCGGCCGCCGGTGCGCTTGCTGCCCTTGCAGGCCAAGACGTCAGCAGGCATCGATTCGCAGTAGATAAATTCCTTCCACTGGTCGGCCATGACGCCGCCGGCAGCTCCCAATCCAGCTTTCAAGAGTCCCATGGTGATCTTCCTTTCTCGTCAAAGGCCGGGTGGTATTGGTTGGATTGCTTAGTCGTCCTTGTCGTCTTTCATGACAACGGTGGTCTCGGTGTGCCTGAAGGTGTCGTGCTTCTCGGTCAGGTCGAGCTCGCCACAATACTCATCGGCATGGGTTGCTTCGTTGGCCGTCTTGAGCTGGCCTACCAGTAGCACGTCTCCGATAATCACGATGATCAGCGGCGCGATGATGTTGATGAGGATGCCCTCGATATCAAAGGTGAGGTAATCCGGATCGAAGGCGTTCTCACCCATAAAGAGAATCTGGGAGAGGATAAATCCGATCACAAAGAACAGCACCGAGGCGATGGCGAGCTTGGGCTTGGAGCAGGGGAGCTCGCCGACCAAGCGGCCGGTCTGGCCGTTCATGGCAAACAGGTAGCTCTTGCCGTTCCACGAGGTGGAGAGCATCCAGACGGGGAACAGGGCGTAGTCGCTGTCTTCCCAGGTGTAGTCGAGCTGCTTGCTTTCGACCGTGGCATCGTCGTATTCGTCGACGACGGTCTCGCGCAGGGCCGAGACCGTGCTTTCTTCCATGCGGCGCTCGGCGCGCGCCTTGCAGGTCTCGCAGTCCTCGTCGTAACGGTTGGCGATGTAGCCGGGCATATATGCGACCGAGAACGGACGCAGTGCGTCGTAGTCAAACGGCTCGATGGCGTCCATGTGGCCGTCGGGCATCTTGGATGATCCGTCGACGGGCACGCGCTTAAACGAGATATTGCCCTTGCGATAGGCATCGTAGTGGTCGGTGGTCGTGACGGTGCGGTCGGATTCCTCGGTCACGGTCTCGTTGGTCGCGTCAAAGTACACTTCGCCGTCAACGCGGGCGCCGTAGAGCCAAAACGGCACGTAGACACCTTGGACCTCGTCGATATGGTTGCCGGTGACAAAGCTCTTGGGCAGCAAGATCTTGCCCTTGTAGTGTTCCTTGAGTGCGGCCGTGACGTCATCGCGCCCGAGCTTAAACGGAATTACCAGGTCGGGCGAGAAGTCGCCAGAGAGCTGGCCGGGCGCCACGGCGGAGTTGCCGCAGTACGGGCAGGTGGTGACGGCGACGGTGCCGTCGGACACGAGCTCGGCGCCGCACGACGAGCAGATGTAGCCGGCGTTTTGGGCCAGCTCCTGCACGGCATCGTCGACAGCAGGCTTGGGCGTTGCGGCTGCTGCATCGGCTTTGGCATCTGCCTTGTCCTGGCGCTCGCGATAGAGGGCCTCGACTTCTTCGACTTCAAAACGAGAATCGCAGTAGTCGCAGACGAGCTTTTGCTCGGCACTGGCAAAGTGAAGGGGGCCGCCGCACGCGGGGCACTGATAGTTGACGCTCTCGAAGGCCATGATCGGTCCTTTCGCTGCCGGAGGCTATGCGCCGATGGCGCCGCCGCAGTATTCGCAGCGCCCACTGGCATCGGGAATGGTGGTGGCTCCGCAGAAGGGGCAGGTCACCGCGGTCTTGGGGGCCTTGGCGGCCACGACGCTGTCGCGCGTCTCCTGGCGCAGCTGCACCAGCGCATCGCGGACTTCAGTTGCCTGGCGCTTGGCCTCGCGATATTCGATGGAGCCGCGCTGATCGATGGTGGAGTCGTTCACGCGCAGGTTGATCTCGGTGAAGTACGGCGTGTTGACGTGAATGGTCAGGTTAAAGTCGTAATCCAGGTCGTAATGCGGCGGGTCGTAGCTCTCGCGCTCGCCGTCCTTGGTCTCGCGATAGATCTCGGTGCGCTGCTCGTCGATATCCATATCGCAGCCGAGTACCTGCGAGAACTCGATGATGTCGGGATTGGCGTCGCGCCAGCGGCTCTGCGAAGTGATGATCAGCAGGCCCGCGTCCTCATCGAGCATAATATTGGTGCGCCCGGCAGAAAGCGTGCGCGTGGGGTTGAACGAAGACAGGCGCTCGGCGTTGGCCTCGCGGTAGGCGAGTTGCTCACGGATATCGTCCGCGGTGCTGGAGCGATAGCCGTGAAAGTAGGGGGAGAGCTTGCCGGCGCACTCTTTGCACAGGTAGCCTTCATTGATTTTTGTCTTACCTAGAAGTCCCAGCTCGGTACCGCAAATCGCGCACTCTTTCTTCTCGAACATCTTGTCAAAGAAGCCCATGGCTGCCTCCCATCAACAGGTAGCGTGTGTCACTTTTGATGATGGGGGAGTGCGTGATCCTTCGCGATACCCAGACGGCTCAAGGAGTCTCCACAACTGGGACACATGGCCCATTTTTGACTAGTCATTGGGGACGTACTTAAACGACTAGTCGCGGGGGACACTCTTCGGCCACTCATTGGGGACGTACTTAAATGAGTGGTAGTTGGAGACACTCCTGGCCGAGCTAGAGATCGCGCGCGTCCCTTCTGGTCCATGCGGCTCAAAATCGCGGCGTGATGTGGACGACTGGGGCCGAATTAGCAGCATTTCGAGTCTGACTCTGATATCGAGATTGGTTCTTTATTAAAATAGAATTCCAGACAATTGAGCGGCCGGGGGTTAACAATGAGGGGCATGGGAGACACAACCGCATATTTGCGTCGGGGCATTCGGGAGATTATATGCCTGGCGCTGTTCTTCTTCACGTTTTTGGCGTGCGAGTATCTTTTTGATGTGCGCATGGCCGAGTTCGTGTCTCCGAACGAGGTCGTTATTTATGAGAGCCTTGTCATCGGCGCGAGCGTGATTGGCTTTTTTGTGCGTCCCATTCTGTACTATCGCCGTCCCCATGCCATTGACGCGACGAGTGACGTCACGGGCGTTTTGCTGGTGGCGGCATTGCTGCTGTTGATTATGGCGGTTCAGGTTGAGGTGGTAATTACCGGCGGTTTGGTGGCGTGCTGCGCGCTGGGCTACTGCGGATCGACTGCTCATGCAAATTTTGCGAGGCGCTTTGCGCGAACGCCCTGCTTGGCGCGCGCCGCCGCACTTTCTTACGCCATGGGCGTTCTGGTGCAGGTTCTCAACCACATGGTGGTGCCTGTCGGCATTCCTCAGCAGGCTGTTCTGGTCGTCTGTGCGATCGCGCAGGTGGCGTTGCTCCACGGTGCCCGACGCGCCAAGCTGCGCGACGAGTCCGATCCCAACTTTGAACCCAGTGCTGCCGGGCTTTCGGTAGATGCTCTGGAATATGGCGCCAAGTGGCATGACGATCCCGAGGCAAAGGCGGCATTCCGTCGCGCCGTAGTTCGCCTGACCGTGGCGACGGCGTATCTTTCCAGCGTATTCGCCGCTCTCAACGCGGGCTTCACGACCCTGCATGCTGTCGGAGCCGTCGATTTGGGCGATTGGCCGCGCCTGCTGCTTGTCGTGAGCTCGTTGGTCGCTGGCGCACTATTTGACCTGCACGGCCGCTCGTATATGAATATCGGCATGACATGTGCCGCCATACTGTCCACGCTTTCGTTCTTTGTGCTCATCGTCGATGGCAATGGCGGCAACGAGCTTGCTGCCACGATCATCTTTTATCTGGGCTTGGGCTTTTTCGTGGTGTTCTTTACCACAAAATATGCCGCCGTCTCGCTCTGTGCGCGCTGGTCATATTTTTGGCCGTGCATGGGTCGCGTCGTCAACAACGTGTGCTCGATGTTCGTGACGGCGCCGGCAGTGGCGATTATCTCGAGTCAAAATGTGCTGGCTGCGGTCGGTGCGGCGCTCGTGATGTTTGTGGGCATTGCGATTACGCTGCTGGGGCAGTTGGGGCAACGGGCCGATGATGCCGCGATGCGGGACGGACTGCCGCTTGCCACCGACGATCTTGGTGGGGATCTTGCGCCCACATGCTCCGACCCCGAGCCCGTGGAGGCAGCGGAGCTCACGTCCGATGAACGCCTTGATGCCTTCGTCGCCACCTTTGGGCTTACAGAGCGCGAGCGCGATATTCTTGAGGTCTTGGTCGTTTCGGACCAGAGCGTTCAGGACATCGCCACAACGCTCTTTCTTTCGCGCTCCACGCTCTATCGCCACATTTCCTCGATCAACAAAAAGGCCGGTACCGCCTCGCGTGTGGCCCTTATCAACTTCTTCTGGTCCTGGACACCCAAGGACTAGCTAACCTCCCAATAAGTTGCGGTGGAATAGTCCCTAAATTAAAGTCACGGGGCTTTAAACAGGAACTATTTCACCGCAACTGCTGGGGGGATAGACTGCGGCGGCGGCAGAGGCAGCGGCAGCGGCGTTGGCAGCTGTGGTAGTGGCAACGGCAGCTGGCAGGGTGTTTTCCGTCTACTTGCTACAGCAGCTCGCCGTGGCGGGCAATGTAGCGGCACTTTGCCAGCTGGGTGAGCGCGATATAGGCGGTAACGATGCCAATGAGCAGCCCAAAAAAGCTCGTGGGCAGCGGCATGAGGCCGAGCACATCGGCGATGGGGCTTGCCGGCAGCCAAGTGACGAGCGCCAGGCCCAGCACGGTAAGAACGCACAATGCGGGCGCGGCGTGGTCGCGCGGGCTCGGCAGATGCGGGGAGCGCAACATGTGGACCACGAGTGTCTGCGACCACATGGACTCGACAAACCAGCCGCTCTGGAAGAGCGCAGCAAAGGTCGTCATACCCGCGACGTCGCCCGCGGCGGCAAGCTCGGACCAGCTTGCGTCCACGGCGGCGGGGCACACGACAAAGAAGAGCGCGGCGAAGGTCACGATGTCAAACAGCGAGCTCACGGGGCCCAGCTCGAGCATAAAGCCCTTGATGGATGCGGCGTCCCAGGCACGCGGGCGGGCAGTCCAGGCGTCATCGACGGTGTCCCACGGCAGTGCGATGCACACGATCTCGTAGACCAGCGACAGCAGTACCAGCTGCAGGGCGCTCATGGGCAAAAACGGCAAGAACAGGCTCGCGACGGTCACGGACAGCACATTGCCAAAGTTGGAGCTCACCGTGGTCTTGAGGTACTTG
>CABUJL010000001.1 GCA_902491915.1 uncultured Collinsella sp. | reverse complement strand
GGCGGCCCGCGTCTTGCCGAGAGCTACCTCAACGACGATGCTGTGCTCACCTGTGCCGTGAAGTCGGGAGCTAAGGCAATTCATCCCGGCTATGGCTTTTTCTCCGAGAAGGCGAGCTTCGTGCGCGACTGCGACAAGTATGGCCTGGCGTTTGTTGGTCCTTCGGCCAAGGTGATCGACAGCATGGGCGACAAGGACGCCGCACGTCGAACGGCTGCCGCGGCGGGCGTGCCCATCGTGCCGGGCTGCGATTTGCTCAAAAGTCCCGAGGAGGCAACGGCCGAGGCTGAGCGCATTGGCTGCCCCGTGCTTATTAAGGCGCGTGCGGGCGGCGGCGGTCGCGGTATTCGTAAGGTCGAGCGCGTGGAAGATGCGGCAAAGGCCTTTATTGAAGCACGAGCCGAGGGCGAGGCCGTTTTTGGCGACGGCGAGTGCTACATGGAGAAGTTCGTCGCGCCGGCGCATCACGTTGAGGTACAGATTATGGCCGATAAGCAGGGCCATGTGTTTTCGCTCGGCGAGCGCGAGTGCTCGGTGCAGCGGCGCAACCAAAAGCTAATCGAGGAGAGCCCCGCGCCGTGCCTCGACGGACACGACGACATTCGTGCTCGCATGCACAAGGCAGCGCGTGACCTGGCTCGTGCCGTCGGCTACGAAGGAGCCGGTACCATCGAGTTCCTGTATTCGGACGACGGCAATTTCTACTTTATGGAAATGAACACGCGCTTGCAGGTGGAGCATCCGGTTACGGAGTTTGTGACCGATACCGACTTGGTCAAGTGGCAGCTGCGCGTGGCAGCCGGCCAGCCTCTGCCCTTTGAGCAGGAGGACATGCCGGTCCGCAACCACGCCATGGAGTGCCGCATCAATGCCGAAACGCCGGACTTTCTGCCGTCATGCGGAACGGTCACCGCGTTGCGTGTGCCGGGTGGTCCGCGCGTGCGCTGGGATTCCGCCATGTTTACCGGTGCGAAAGTTCCGCCGTACTACGACTCCATGCTTGGCAAGCTCATCGTGTGTGCGCCCACGCGTGACGGCGCCATTCGCAAGATGCGCTCGGCCCTGGGCGAGCTCGTGATTGAGGGCGTGAGCGAAAACAGCGAGCTTCAGCTCGACGTGCTGGCAAACGACGAGTTCTTGTCGGGCATGTATCACACCGATCTGATGGGGCATCTCTATGCTGATGAATAGAAAAGCGAAGACGGTCAACGTCCTCGAGGGACCGATGACCGAGTCGTGCGCCGAGTTTCCCGCGCGCCACGTGTTTATCAAGTGCCCGGAGTGCCGCCGCGTGATCGATGAGGCGCGCCTGCACGACAACCTCGAGGTCTGCCCTCGTTGCGGCAAACACTTTCGCGTGAGCGGGCGCGACCGCATGCGCATGACGATTGACGAGGGCACGTTTGAGGAATGGGATGCCAGTCTGGCGCCGGAGGACTTCCTTTCGTTTCCCGGCTATGCCGACAAGCTCAAGAGCGTGAGCGAACGTTCGGGCGAGCGCGATGCCGTTGTGTGCGGCAAGGGCAAAATCTGCGGTTGCGATACGGCGCTCTTCTTTATGGACGCCAACTTTATGATGGGCTCGATGGGTTCCGTGGTGGGCGAGAAGATCTGCCGCACATTTGAGCGTGCGACCGAGCTGGGACTGCCGGTCGTTGGCTTTACCGTATCGGGTGGCGCCCGCATGCAGGAGGGCGTGACCTCGCTCATGCAGATGGCCAAAATCTCTGCGGCGGTTAGGCGCCATAGCGAGGCGGGCGGCCTGTATATCACGGTGCTCACTGACCCCACGACCGGAGGCGTAACCGCGAGCTTTGCCATGGAGGGCGATATTATCCTGGCCGAGCCCGATGCCCTGACGGCATTTGCCGGCCCGCGCGTGATCGAGCAGAACATGCACAAGCGCCTGCCCAAGGGATTCCAGCGCTCCGAGTTTTTGCTGGAGCACGGCTTTTGCGATGCCGTTGTTCCGCGTGGCGAGATTGCGCTCACGGTAGGCGAGCTGCTGGCGCTGCACGAAGGGCACGCGCCCGGCCTGGGGGCACCGCATGAGATCGTGCATACGGGTCGCCGCGGCAAAAAGCTGGGACACTTGTTCAAGCGCTCGGCCGCACCAAAAACCGCGCTCGAGATTGTCAAGCAGACCCGCTCGGCAGATCGCGCCACGGCAGGCGAGATGATCTCGCTGGGCCTGGATGGATTTGTGGAGCTGCACGGCGACCGCTACTTTGGCGACGACGCTGCTGTGGTGGCTGGCATTGGCTGGAAAGACGGACGCCCCGTAACGGTCATCGCCATCGAGCGCGGCACCACGACCAAAGAGCGCATGCGTCGCAACTTTGGTATGGCACATCCCGAGGGCTACCGCAAAGCGCGTCGCCTGATGCGCCAGGCCGAAAAGTTTGGTCGACCGGTTCTGTGCCTGGTCGATACTTCGGGCGCGTTTTGCGGCATCGGTGCCGAGGAACGCGGCCAGGGTGAGGCGATTGCCCAGAACCTCATGGAGATGAGCGGCCTTAAGACGCCGATTGTCTCGGTGGTGACAGGCGAGGGCGGCTCTGGTGGCGCGCTGGCGCTGTCCGTGGCCGACCGCATCCTGATGCTCTCGAGCTCGGCCTATTCGGTCGTGAGCCCCGAGGCCTGTGCGTCGATCCTGTGGAAGGATACCGAGCGCGCGAATGAGGCCGCCGAGGCGCTTAAGCTCACGGCCCCCGATCTGCTGGCGCTCGGCATCATTGACGGCATTGTTGACGATAAGGGCCTGTCGCATGAGGAGATCGCCGGTGCCGTCATGTCCTCGGCATTTGATGCCTTCGATACGCTTGGGCAGCTCGACGACGCGACCCTCACAAACCTCCGCTACGAAAAGTACCGCGCAATCGGTCGATACCGCACGATGTGACAAAGGGACAGCCCGCATGTCATATTGGGAAAGGCGTTCCATGCTACAAGTTTCTAACACCTCGTTTACAACGTCGGTTTCATCAAACGCCATGGCCGTGGTGGACTATCTGTCCAAAAGCATGATGTCGGCGCTGCCGTTTATTGTCTGCGCGGCGTTGTTCCGCACCGTCGCTGTCATTATGGGCGAAGGCATGCTGGGCCTGTGGTCTGCCGATTCCGATATCTATCGCCTGTTCTACAGTTGGCTCTATAACGCCGGCTACTACTTTTTGCCCATTTATCTTGGTTGGGCGGCCGCCCGCCAGCTCGGTTGCTCGGAGCAGCTGGGCATGATGCTGGGCGGCGTATTGATTGCACCCGATTTACTCAAGCTTGTCGATGCCGCATCGACGACGGGGGCATCGATGACTTCCGTGTATGGTCTGCTTCCTGCGCCGGTCAACGATTACACGACGACTGTTATTCCGGTTCTCATCTCGGTGCCCGTGCTATGGCGAGTGGAGTGTTTCTTTAAGCGCGTTATCCCTAAGGCCGTGGCGTTTTCGTTTGTTCCGTTTGCGACCTTGCTTGTCATGGTTCCGGTTTCGCTGTGCATTACGGCGCCGGCGGGCAGCTATCTGGGCATGCTGTTGGGCCAGCTTATGTTTATGCTTGGCAATTCCGGTGGCATTGTGTCGCTGCTCACGCTCATGGGGCTTGCCGCAGGCTGGGAGTTCCTAAAGATCGCGGGCGTCAGCAACGTCGTCCTATCGCTCGCCTATGCGCAGTTTATGAGTGTGGGAACGGATTCGTGCATCCTGATCGCCGCGACGATGGCAACGTTCGCCGTTTGGGGCATGCCCTTTGGCGCGTCGCTTCGCGTTGCGGATAAGGACGAGAAGGCGCTCATGCTGGGCTATTCGATCTCGGGCGTGCTTGGTGGCGTAAGCGAGCCGGCGCTGTACGGTTGCGGCTTTAAATATGGCAGGTGCCTGACGTGCATGGCCATTGGCGGCGCCGTCGGAGGCCTTGTTGCGGCCGTGGGCCACGTTACGGCCTATACCATCGGCATGACGAATGTCCTCATGGTCATTGGCTTTGCCACGGGCGGCATCTCGAACCTGCTGTGGTGCTGCGCTGCCGGTGGTGTAGCATTCGCGATGTCTGCGGCGCTGAGCTACTGCTTTGGTGTGGTGCCGACGAAGGGGCAGACGACGGGGGACGGATTCACCCGAAACCTCGAAGAGCGTGGCCGAAGTAAGCGCGTAAACCTGTGCGACACAAGGACGATTCCTTTGCCATGCTCCAAGGCCGTGGCCCGTGTGGGTCGCGGCCTTTTTTGTATCTGGGGGACAAAGTGGCTACACTACAATCCGTTTGAGCAATAGATATATAGGTAGTACCGTGGGGGCGGATGTAGATGGTCGAGTGGATTGTTAAGCGTGCGCAGGGCGACCGTGCGCGCGTGGGCACGTTGACGGGCGTGGTGTGTATTCTCGCCAATGTGGCACTATGCGCTGCGAAGGGCGTAATTGGCGTGCTGTCGGGATCGGTTTCGATTGTGGCGGATGCCATGAACAACCTGTCCGATGCCAGCTCGAACATCGTGAGCGTGCTGGGCTTTAAGCTGGCGAGCAAGCCGGCCGACCCCGAGCATCCTTACGGCCACGGTCGCTACGAGTATCTCTCGGGTCTGGTCGTGGCGGCGCTCGTGCTGCTGATTGGCGTTGAGCTGGTGAAGTCCTCGGTTGAGCGCATCATCCACCCCGAACCTGTCGAGTTCTCGCTTGCCCTGGTGGCAGTTCTAGTGCTTTCGATGGTCGTAAAGCTGTGGATGGCGGCCCTCAACCAAAAGCTCGGTGACCGCATTGAGTCCGAGACGCTGCATGCGACCGCGCAGGATTCCAAGAACGATGTCCTAGCCACGGGCGCCGTGCTGGCGTGCGCGATTGTTTCGCAGGTGACGCACATCAATCTTGACGCATGGGTCGGCCTTGCCGTTGGCGCCTATATTGGCTGGAGCGGTTTTGAACTCATCCAGGATACGGTGAGCCCGCTTTTGGGTCAGTCGCCCGATCCTAAGCTGGTCAAGCACATTCGAGACAAGATCATGAGCTATCCCGGCGTTTTGGGCGTTCACGATTTGATGGTTCACGACTACGGCCCGGGCAGGAAGTTTGCAAGTGCGCATGCCGAGATGGCGGCCGAGGACAGCCCGTTGGAAAGTCACGACACGCTCGATAACATCGAGCAGTCGTTTAGGGACGAAGACGGCATGATCGTTACGCTTCACTACGATCCCATCGTGACCGATGACCCCAAGCTGGCGAGCATGCGCTTGCGCATTCACGCCATGGCCCAGGAGATCGATAACCGCCTCTCGATTCATGACCTGCGCTGCGTGCCGGGTCCTACGCACACCAACGTGATCTTTGACTGCGTGCGTCCCTCGGATCTGCAGATGAGTGCCGAAGACGTAAAGCACGCGCTGACACAACGGGTCGAGTCGGAATACCCCAAGTCGATTGCCAAGATCACGATCGATGAAGACTACGTAGGCCATACCCACGAGTAGGGCTGCGCCGGCAAAGCAAGTTATACAGAAGGGGAGAGCATGAAGCGTCTATATCTACTCCGCCACGGCCAGACAGAATTCAACGTTAAAAAGCTCGTCCAGGGTCGCTGCGATTCACCGCTCACCGATTTGGGCCGTCAGCAAGCCGGGATGGCAGCCGCATGGCTCAAAGCCCACAACGTCGTTCCCGACAAAGTGGCCTCATCACCCTTAGGCCGAGCCATGGACACAGCTCAGCGCGTCGCATGCGAGCTCCTCGGCCCGGACGCAGCAGTCGAGCCCTGCGAAGGCATCATCGAGCGCTGCTATGGAACCTTCGAGGAAGGCCCGCACGACGCGCTGCCCACCGACGTCTGGGATCCAGGCGAAGATCTGGTCCCCTTTGGAGGAGAGGGAAGCAAAGCGTTGCAAGAACGCATGGTAGCCACCCTCACCAATCTCATGAGCGCCGATGGTATCGAAACCCTCCTAGCAGTAAGCCACGGCAGCGCCAGCCGCCAATTCATCAAAGCTGCAGCCCCAGAGGGCTTCGAACTCCCAGCAAAACTCCCCAACTGCGCCATCATGATCTTCGATTTCGAAGAGGCAAAGCCACAAGCAGAAGGCGAGCCAATGCAATGCAAGTTCACCCTTCAGCAAATAGTGGACCCCCAACAAAGTCATTAGCCTGAGCGAGCAGAGTTAAGCAGACATCAACGTGGCGTTCCCAGTGTGCGGCGGAGGGGGCGGGCCTGAGACATATTAAGGTTGTCGCGAGTTCCGCACGAACAGGAGAGCACTTAATGTGCTCTCCGTCGTGAGCAGGACTGTAGAGCAGCAACCTTAATATGTCTCAGGCCCGCCCCCTCCGCCGCACACTGGGAACGTGCCACGCACTTTACCTGCGTAAACAATGTGAGTGAAATATGAATCTCGATGGATACGCCCGCAGCCGTGTATACTAAACAGCTGTGTGAAACCAGGGGAGTATTCTGGCTGGACAAAATGCCTGCTTAATAGGGTTGTCAGGTAGTCCGGACGCTATACAAGGCTGGGGAGCACGTCGTGTAAGTAGTGGTCCTCTAGGGGCGTACGCTCGGTGGTGTACGCATTGTCCCAAGACCACGCGAGAGTTGGGATCATATCTTGATCAGCATGATTCTCGGCCGCAAGATTGGCATGACCCAGGTTTGGGACGAGGACGACAACGTCGTTCCCGTCACGGTCATCCAGGCTGGCCCCTGCGCTGTCTCGCAGGTTAAAACTCAGGCAACCGACGGCTATGACGCCGTCCAGATCGGTTTCGGCGACATCAAGGCCAAGAACGTGAACAAGCCCATGGCTGGTCACTTCGCCAAGGCTGGCGTCGAGCCTGTCCGTTTCCTTCGTGAGGTCCGCGTCGAGAACGGCGAGGAGCACAAGGTCGGCGAGGTCGTCACCGTCGCTGATTTCGCTGATGTCGAGAAGGTCGACGTCATCGGTACCTCCAAGGGTAAGGGCTTCCAGGGTCGCATCAAGCGCTGGGGTCAGCGCCGCGGTCCTATGACGCATGGTTCTCACTTCCAGCGTCACCCCGGTTCTATCGGTCAGTGCGCCTATCCTGCGCGCGTCCTCAAGGGCGTCAAGATGGCCGGTCACATGGGTAACGAGCGCGTTACCGTCAAGAACCTTTCCGTTGTCCGCATCGATGCCGAGCAGAACCTCATCTTGGTCAAGGGCGCTGTCCCGGGTGCCAAGAATGGTCTCGTCGCCATCCGTATGGCCTAAGGGCCCAGCCCATTTAGCCCAGCGTCATACCAAGGAGAACACTTAAATGGCAAAGTTTGAAGTTAAGAACAGCGAGGGCAAGAAGGTCGCCGAGGCCGAGCTCGCCGCTGAGGTGTACGGCATCGAGCCGAACATCCACGTTATGCACCACATCGTCAAGTGCCAGATGGCCTCTTGGCGTCAGGGCACCCAGTCCGCTAAGGGCCGCTCTGAGGTTTCCGGTGGCGGCAAGAAGCCTTGGCGTCAGAAGGGCACCGGCCGTGCCCGCCAGGGTTCCATCCGTGCTGCCCAGTGGCGTCACGGTGGCGTTGTCTTCGCCCCCAAGCCCCGTTCCTACGCCAAGCGTATGAACAACAAGGAGGTCAAGCTGGCTATGCGCTCCGCGCTGTCCGCCAAGCTGGCCGATGGCGAGCTCGTGCTCGTCGACGACTACGGCTTCGAGAAGCCTTCCACCAAGGCTGCCGTCGCCATGCTCAAGGCTCTCGGCCTTGAGGGCAAGCGTCTGACCATCATCGTTCGCGATGAGGACGTCAACGCCTACCTGTCGTTCCGCAACATTCCCAAGACGTTCATCATCACCGCTGACGAGGCCAACACCTACGATCTCGTCAACAACAACGCTGTGCTGATGCCCGCCGACATCGCCGCTCACTTCGGGGAGGTGCTTGCATAAATGACCGCCCACGAGATCATCATCCGTCCGATCGTGTCCGAGCGTTCCTTCTCCGGCATGGAGGTGAACAAGTACACGTTCGAGGTCGCCAAGGATGCTAACAAGTATCAGATCAAGGACGCTGTCGAGGAGATCTTCGGCGTCAAGGTCGTTCGCGTGAACACCCTGACGGTCAAGCCCAAGACCAAGCGCGTGCGCTATGTCGCCGGCAAGACCCGTTCTTGGAAGAAGGCCATCGTCACGCTGGCCGAGGGCGACACCATCGAGGTCTTTGGCAACCAGGCCTAAGACTCGCTGCTGTTGAGTGAGCTCATGCCTCCCAAATAGGGGAGGCGGGAGCTCAAGGTTTTGGGCGTATAAAATGGACACGCCCGGAACCGTGTATACGTCCGGTGTCATCGCACCCGAGGCAGAACCTCGAATCCCTGTCTGCGATGGCTAACGGATTCCTATTGAAAGGGATTGTAATGGCTGTAAAGCACCTTAAGCCGACCTCCGCTGGTAGGCGTTGGCAGACGATCTCCGACTTCTCCGAGATCACCTGCACCAAGCCCGAGAAGTCTCTTCTCGAGCCCCTGCCCAAGAAGGCCGGTCGTAACAACAACGGCCGCATCACCACCCGCCACCAGGGCGGCGGCGTGAAGCGTCGTTATCGCGTGATCGACTTCAAGCGCAACAAGGACGGCGTGCCCGCCAAGGTTGCCACGATCGAGTACGATCCGAACCGTTCCGCTCGCATCGCTCTGCTGCACTACGCTGACGGTGAGAAGCGCTACATCCTGGCCCCCAAGGGTCTCGAGGTCGGTCAGACCATCATGTCCGGTTCTGACGCCGACATCAAGCCGGGCAACGCTCTGCCCCTCGCCGACATCCCCGTCGGTACGCTCATCCACGCCGTCGAGTTCCAGCCGGGCAAGGGCGCTGCTATCGCCCGTTCCGCCGGTAACTCCTGCCAGCTGATGGGCAAGGAGGGCAAGTACGCCATCGTCCGTATGCCTTCCTCCGAGATGCGCCGCATCCTCGTTACCTGCCGCGCCACCGTCGGTGAGGTCGGCAACGCCGATCACTCCAACATCGTCATCGGCAAGGCCGGCCGTAAGCGTCACATGAACGTGCGCCCGACCGTCCGCGGTACCGTCATGAACCCTGTCGACCACCCGCACGGCGGTGGCGAGGGCAAGAACCACACCTCTGGTCGTCCCTCCGTTACCCCCTGGGGTAAGCCGACGAAGGGCCTTCGTACGCGCAAGAAGAAGAAGGTCTCGAACCAGCACATCATTCGTCGCCGTAAGAAGTAATTTCGGATACCGAGTTTTAGGAGAAAGCACTTATGAGCAGAAGTCTCAAAAAGGGCCCGTTCGTGGAGACTCGCCTTCTCTCGCGTATCACCGCGATGAACGAGGCTGGCAAGAAGGACGTCGTGAAGACCTGGTCCCGCGCGTCCACCATCTTCCCCGAGATGGTTGGTCACACCATCGCCGTCCACGACGGCCGCAAGCATGTGCCCGTGTATGTTACCGAGTCCATGGTTGGTCACAAGCTCGGCGAGTTCGCGCCGACTCGTACGTTCCGTGGCCACAAGGCCAAATAGGGGGTTAACCGTAAATGGCAACTAAGTCTATTGAAACTGAGGCCACCGAGGTTCGCGCCGTCGCTAAGTACGTGCGTGTTTCCCCCAGCAAGGCCCGCCTGGTGGTCGATCTGATCCGCCGCAAGCCTGTCGCTCAGGCCTTCGACATCCTCCACTTCTGCGACCGCGCCGTCGCCGTGGATGTCGAGAAGGTTCTCCGTTCCGCCGTTGCGAACGCCGAGAACAACAACGGTCTGCGTGCCGACAACCTGGTTGTCGCCGCTGCCTATGTTGACGAGGGTCCGACGCTTAAGCGCATCCGTCCCCGCGCCAAGGGTTCCGCTTCTCGCATTCTGAAGCGTACTTCCCACATCACCGTCGTCGTTGCTCCTCGAAAGGAGGCGTAAAGCTGTATGGGTCAGAAAGTCTACCCCACCGGCTTCCGTCTTGGCATCACCGAGAACTGGCGCTCCCGCTGGTTCGCAGAGAAGGATTACGCTAAGACCCTCGGTAACGATCTCGAGATTCGTAAGTACCTCGAGAAGCGTCTTTCCCGCGCAGCTGTCTCCCGCGTCGAGATCGAGCGCGCTGGCGACAAGGTGAAGGTCATCATCCTCACCGCTCGCCCCGGCGTTGTCATCGGTAAGAAGGGTGCCGAGATCGATACCCTCCGTACCGAGCTCGAGAAGGTCGCTGGCGTCTCCAAGGGCCAGCTCTCCGTCGACGTTGTCGAGATCAAGCGCCCCGAGCTCGACGCCAACCTCGTTGCTCAGTCTATCGCCGAGCAGCTCGAGGGCCGCGTTGCCTTCCGTCGCGCTATGCGCAAGGCTGTCCAGTCCGCCCGCAAGGCTGGCGCTAAGGGCATCCGTATCCAGTGCTCCGGTCGTCTCGGCGGTGCCGAGATGGGCCGTCGTGAGTGGTACCGCGAGGGTCGCGTGCCTCTGCACACCCTCCGTGCCAAGATCGACTACGGCACGGCTGTCGCCAGCACCACCATGGGCGCTTGCGGCGTGAAGGTCTGGATTTACCTGGGCGAGAAGCTCCCGGGCCAGCCTGTTCCCAACCCTGCACTCGAGGGCTCTTCCCGTCCTCGTCGTCGTAACTCCGAGAGGAGGGGTCAGTAGTGCTTGCCCCTAAGCGTATTCTTCACCGCAAGGTGCAGCGTGGCTCCATGAAGGGCCAGGCCAAGGGTAATACCGAGCTGCATTTCGGCGAGTTTGGTATCCAGGCTCTCGAGGCCCATTGGATCACCAACCGTCAGATCGAGGCCGCTCGTATTGCCATGACCCGCTACATGAAGCGTGGCGGTCGTGTCTACATCACGATCTTCCCCGATAAGCCCATCACCAAGAAGCCTGCCGAGACTCGCATGGGTTCTGGTAAGGGTAACCCCGAGGAGTGGGTGGCCGTCGTAAAGCCCGGCCGCATCATGTTCGAGGTCAAGGGTGTTCCCGAGGAGGTCGCTCGCGAGGCTCTGCGTCTTGCGCAGCACAAGCTCCCCATCAAGACCAAGATTGTTGCTGCTAAGAACGCTGAGCAGCGCATCGAGAAGGAGATGGCTGAGGAGGCCGCTCTCGAGGCCAAGTGGGCTGCTGAGGACGCCGCCGCCGCCAAGGAGGAGAACTAATGAAGCCCGCAGAGATTCGTGAGCTCTCGGACGCTCAGCTCGTTGAGAAGCTGAAGGAAATGCGCGCCGAGCTCTTTAACCTTCGTTTCCAGATGGCCACCAGCCAGCTGGACAACACCGCTCGCGTCAACACCGTGAAGAAGGACATCGCTCGCATCCTCACGGAGCAGCGCGCCCGCGAGATCGCAGCGGAGAAGTCCGCTGTCGCCGAGTAGGACCTAAGGAGAGAACATGACTGATTCGCGTAACTCGCGTAAGGTCCGTACGGGTGTCGTTACCTCCGTCTCCGGTGCCAAGACCATTGTTGTCACCATCACCGAGCGCAAGCGTCACCCCAAGTACGGCAAGATGATGACCAGCTCCAAGAAGCTGCACGCTCACGACGAGGAGTGCACGGCTGGCGTGGGCGACACCGTCCGCGTTATGGAGACCCGTCCTATGTCCAAGATGAAGCGTTGGCGCCTCATCGAGGTCGTCGAGCGCGCTAAATAAGCAGTCGCTCTTACGACTTGTACGTTTCCGAAGATGTGCGTATGCCTGGCTTGCATACCACGGGCCGCATAAAGGCTGCGCACCTCTCTTCGGTTCTTAGTTCGGAGGAACATCTACCATGATTCAGATGCAAACCATGCTGAACGTCGCCGACAACTCCGGCGCTCGCAAGATTCGCTGCATCAAGGTGCTTGGCGGTTCCAAGCGTCGTTATGCAGGCATCGGCGATGTGTTCATCGGTGCTGTCCAGGAGGCTACCCCTGGCGCCAACGTCAAGAAGAAGGACGTTGTCCGTTGCGTCGTCGTTCGCACCGTTAAGGAGATCCGCCGCAAGGATGGCTCCTACATTCGCTTTGATGAGAACGCCTGCGTTGTCATCAACAACGATGGTTCGCCCGTCGGCACCCGTATCTTTGGGCCCGTCGCTCGCGAGCTTCGTGACAAGAAGTACATGAAGATCGTCTCGCTCGCTCCCGAGACCCTGTAGTTAGGGGAGATATATGTATATCAAGAAGGGCGATAAGGTCCAGGTTCTCTCTGGTAAGGATCGCGGCAAGCAGGGCGTTGTCCTGCGTGCTCTCCCCGCAGAGAACAAGGTCGTTGTCGAGGGCGTTTCGGTCGTCAAGAAGGCCGTCAAGCCCAACGCTGCCAACCAGCAGGGCGGCATCGTTTCGCAGGAGGCTCCCATCGATGCCTCCAACGTCAATCTCGTTTGCCCCGAGTGCGGTAAGGTTACCCGCGTCGGTCACGAGAAGGACGGCAAGAACAAGCTGCGCGTCTGCAAGAAGTGCGGCCACAAGTTCTAAGCTGCCCGCAACATCAAGTTGCTAGCAAAGGCCCGGATGCCCCACGGCACCCGGGCCTTTTTCTATCCCTACTCATTGGGGACATAGTCATTGGGGACAGACTTAAATGAGTGGCCGTTGAAATGCCGGCACCTGGGGGCGTTCATTTTCTGTCGGCAGCTGGGGACGACCATTCATTGGGGACAGACTTAAATGACCAGTCGTTGGGGGGGGGGACAGTCTCTATGTGCCGGCAGTTTGGGACGATCCTTTGATGTCTGATGCCCCCAGAGGGGTGAAGTAATACAGCTGGGTCTGTCTTTTAGGGCTTTGGTGTTCCATCCCTTTATGTTTCACAAGGATCGTCGCATGCGCATTTATGCGCATAGCCTTGCGCGATAATGCGCATAGCCGCGCAAACATCTGCCAACTATGGCTAAATAATGACCGATAAGCAAATAAATACGCAAACACGAGCAGATACGCGCGCAATTGTGCGACTATAGGGTTGTTAGAAATGAAGAACTTCCGATGACTCAGGAGGCACATCATGGCAGATTCCAAACAGGCTCCGCTCGACGCCGAGGCAGCCGCAAAGGCGGCGTTTGCCTCGGTCCAGAATCAGCCGTTCCCAAACGACATCTTTACGGCTCCCGAGCTTCGCTGGGCAGTGATCGGGTGCGGTGTTATCGCCAACCAAATGGCCCAGTCCCTCGCGCTGGCCGGCCGCAAGCTCGCGGGTGTCGCCAACCGTACGCTTTCCAAAGCCCAGGCTTTTGCCGAGCAGTATGGCGTCGAGAAGGTGTACGAGACGGTCGAGGACCTCTACGCCGATCCGGACATCGACGCCGTCTATATCACCACGCCGCACAACACGCATATCACCTACCTGCGAGCCGCTCTGGCAGCTGGTAAGCACGTGCTCTGCGAGAAGGCCATTACCCTCAATTCCGCTGAGCTCGACGAGGCGCGTGCCATCGCCGACGAGCACAACGTCGTCCTTATGGACGCCACCACGGTGCTTCACATGCCGCTGTATCAGGAGCTGCGCCGCCGCATGGATGCGGGCGACTTTGGTCGCATGAACCTCGCCCAGCTCAACTTTGGCAGCTATAAGGAGTACGGGGACCTGACCAACCGGTTCTACAACCGTAGTCTCGCCGGCGGCGCCATGCTCGACATTGGCGTGTATGCCCTGTCCGTCATGCGTCTCTTTATGGCAAGCCAGCCCGCTGAGGTCGTCTCGCTGGGCAACACCTGTGAGACCGGCGTTGACGTTGCGGGCGGCATCGTCTGCCGTAATGCAGACCAGCAGCTGGGTGTTGTGAGCCTTACGCTCCACTCCAAGCAGCCCAAGCGCTCGGTTATCAGCTTCGATAAGTGCTACATCGAGGTCAACGAGTATCCGCGCGCCGATCACGCGACGATCGTGTGGACCGCGGACGGTCATCGCGAGGAGGTCGCCGCGGGCACCGAGGCTTATGCCCTGTGCTACGAGATGGCTGACCTCGAGCAGGCCGTCGCCGGCGACGATTCCAAGCGTGAGCTTCTGGATTATGCTTCTGATGTGATGGAGCTCATGACCAAGCTCCGCGCCGATTGGGGAGTCGTCTACCCCGAGGAGGAGTAAGCGATGCTTGCGGAAGATAGGCTCAATACGATTGTGTCGATGGTGCAGCGGGCTGGCTCGGTTACTGTGCCAGAGCTTGCCGATACCCTGGGCGTGACGGCGTCCACCATTCGGCGCGACCTGCAGACGCTCGACCGAGCGCACCGCATCGCCAAGGTCCACGGTGGAGCGACGAGTCTTGAGCGCGCGCACGTGACGCGCGACCTAACGCTCAATGAGCGCAGTGACCTCCATAACGACGACAAGGAGCGTATCTGCGCCCGTGCGGCGGCGCTTGTGGAGCCCGAGAGCTTTGTATACATCGACTCGGGCTCGACGACGCTCAAGCTCATCGAGCATCTTCCGCGCCTTGAGAGTGTCACCTATGTGACCGATTCCGTGCTCCATGCTCAGCACCTTGCTTTGCGCGGCATGCGCACCGTGGTGTTAGGTGGCGAGCTCAAGCCCGAGACCGAGGCGCTCGTTGGCCCCGATGCCCTGGCAACCCTAGACCGTTACAACTTCAATTGTGGCTTTTGGGGTTCTAACGGCATTGCCGCCGAGCAGGGCTTCACGGCGCCCGATATCGAGGAAGCGCAAGTAAAGCGTATCTCGATGCGCCATACCGCCAAACGCTTCGTAATCTCAGACGCCAGCAAATTTGGCATGGTGGCACCCGTAAAATTCGCGGACTTCCGTGACGCAACGGTTATCACCGCGGGCGAGGTGCCCGCCAAGTACCAGACGATGGAAAACGTCATCACGGTTTAGCAACGGGGCGAAGTAAGGCCAAAACCACCACAAAGGTGCCTGTCCCCACTGTGGCGGTTAGTAACGAAAACCGAGTAGTTTTCTCAATAGAAAAACGGCAACGTCCATTACGGGCGATGCCGCTATTGTTGTCTGCCGTTTTGTCTAAGTCTGTAACAACTAGACCGTTAAAAGTGGGTTAGATGTTACAGATTGAGATTCTTCCGAACCGCGCCGTCCCTTTGTCTCGATCTGTAACATCTGGGACCGATTTTGCCGAGTTATTGTTATAGATTGAGATTTTTCCTTGAGGGAGATTCGAATGTCTCGATCTGTAACAGACAGACCGGAAAATGGGTTTTAACTGTTACAGATCGAGACGTTTTGGCGCCACGGCTGAGCCATTGCGGCAAACCCGCCACAAAGGTGCCTGTCCCTTATTGGCGGGTTTTAGGGCTCCCAGGGGCAGGGGGCTTCGATGTGGATGTGCTCGCCGGTTACGGGATGCGTGAAGGACACGCTGTGGGCGTGGAGCATCAGGCCGCAGGGGCGCGGCGTTCCGTACAGGTCGTCGCCAACCAGGGGGTGACGCTCGCTCGCCAGATGCACGCGGATCTGGTGTTTGCGACCGGTGAGCAGCTCAACATCGATATACGAACGCGTGGGCAGGCCACGACGGCTCTTAAGGCGCTTGAGCACCTTCACGCGCGTCTGCGACGGCTTGCCGCTGGCACCGACGCGCATCTTGCGGCTGTCGTGGCGGTCGCGGGCGATGGGCTTGTCGATGAGCTTTTCGTTCCAGTCGATCTTGCCCTCGGCGAGCGCCAGATAGTGCTTTTCGAAAGCGTGGTCGATAATCATCTGGTCAAAGGAGGGCTGCGTCTGCTTGTCGAGCGAGAACAGCACCACGCCGGTGGTGTCACGGTCCAGGCGATTGAGCGGCTGCATGTCGGTCGCGGCAAAGCCGTCGCCCATCGCCAGCAGCAGGTCGCTGGCGTAGTCGGTGAGCGTGCGCTCGCCGGTGCCGTCGCCGTGGACGATCATGCCGGCGGGCTTGTCGATGGCCATAAGCCAGGCGTCGCAGTAGAGGACTTGAGGTTCTTCGTTCACGTGTAAGCCTTTCGGTTAGCTAATTCCCACAAACATGCAGCCCGAAGTCGCCCCGCGCAGGCGGGCGGCGGGCTTGCGGCCGGCTTGAGCTGCCTCGACGGCGCGACGGACGCGAGCGACGGTACGGGCGATCTCATCCGTCTCGAGCAGCGTTCCGTCCACCATGAGACGACGCACGCCGGCATCGAGCAGCTGAGGAACCTGCGGCGTGAGGTCGATGGGGTAGGCGTCGTACAGGCGTGAGCGGCCGTGGATGTCGGTACGCACCGGCATGACCTTTCCGTCGATATTCTTGAGCGAGAGCTTGCGGGCACGCAGGCGGCAGTTGGCGCAATCGCGGATGCAGCCGTTGGCAACCTGCAGAATGCAATGCTCGCTTGTCATGACGCGCGGGCGGCCAAAGACGGTGATGCCCAGAGCCGCGGGCGCGGCGGCGCCGAGCGAGACAATCTCGTCGAGCGTGATCTCGGGCGAGAGCCAAAACGCACCGGCTCCGCGCCCGGCAAGCGCCTCCATGCAGGGCGTGTTGTGCACCGGCAGGCAAGAGCGAATCTCGGCCGTGGCGCCGGCATGAGCGGCTACGGCGAGCTCGGAGATATTGCCGACGGCGACGGTGGCTCCGGCATTGATCCAAGGATCGACGCGCTCGTGGTCAACGGCGCGGCAGACCTCGTCGAGCACGGGTACGATGCCCTGCTCAAATGCATCGGCGGGGGAGAGCTCGGCCGCATCGAGCGCGTCGGTGGTCATGTAGATGCGCGTTACACCCTCGGCGCGAGCGGCCTCGGCGGCCTCGAGCGAGGTGACGGTGGCGCAGATCTGCGGCTCATCGCGGTAGTGCTCGGGCGCGGGGCGGGAATCACTGGTTACAATCGCCGGCAGCTCGAGCGTTTTCGCGCGCTCCTCGTACGGTGCCAGAATGGCCTCTTCCAGCGCCTTACAAGCGGCGGCGCGCACCTTGTGCACGGCGGAAAAGCCCATACCGCAGCCGGCGTCGAGCGAAACGTTAAAGCTTGCGGCCTCAAAGGGAGAGGAGCCCATGCGCCCGACGTGCTCAACCAGATCGGATGCCTCGACGGCGCGGGTCTTGGCAGCCTCGACGGTAAAGCCCGTGGCCGTGGCCGTAAGCGAAGGGTCGTCGCAGCAGGTGAGCGTAACGGTAAACGGCTCGCCCAGACGCGCCACAACGGACACGTCTACGGCGCGGCGGCGCAGCACATCGCGTTTGAGCGCAGCCCCGGCGGCGTCAATGGCGCGCTGGCTTCGAATCACGCGCACGCGGCAGCCCTCGGGCATGCTGCGGGGCACGCGGCACTCGATGATGCCGCCCGCGGCGGCATCATCGGCGGCAATGGTGGTCAGGAACTGGTCAAACTCGTTATCGTGACGAAGCTCCAGCAGGTCGCCCTTGCCCACGGGCTCAAACAGCTCAATGCGGGCGATGGCGGCGCGGCGACGGCGGTCGTCGGGCTTGAGTCCGCGTACATCGCGGTTGGCCAGACGGCTGCCCAGCACCGTGCCCACAATCTGGCCGCGGTTGTTGGAGCGCTCGTAGCTCATCATCTCGTCGCCCGAGGTGCCATCCTGGTAGGCGTGCGTAAAGTCGCGGTTAAAGCAGCGCTTGAGCTGTCGCTGGCGGGCGGCATCCTCATCCTTGGAGGTCGAAACATCGGCCAGCATGTCATCAATCTGGTGACGATACACATCGACGATGGAATACACGTAATCGGGGGCCTTCATGCGGCCCTCGAGCTTGAGCGATGCGGCGCCGGCGTCATACAGACGACGAACGAGCTGCGAGGTATTGGTATCGCGCGGGCATAGCGCGCGCTCGCGACCGGCAGGGGAGAGCGAGCGGCCGTTCTCGTCGATCAGCTCGTAAGGCAAGCGACAGGGCTGAGCGCACATGCCGCGGTTGGCCGAGCGGCCCGCCATGGCAAAGCTCGAGAGCAGGCATAGGCCCGAGTAGCAAAAGCAGATGGCACCGTGGCTAAAGACCTCCAGGTCAACGTCGGGCGCGGCGTCGTGGATGGCGGCGATCTCGTCGATGGAGAGCTCGCGCGAGAGAGTCACGCGGTCGGCGCCCTGCTCGCGGCACCAAAGCGTTCCGCGGTCATCATGGATGTTCGCCTGGGTCGAGATGTGCGTCTCGATGCCGGGCATCGTGCGCTTGACCTCAAAGAACAGGCCCCAGTCCTGGATGATGAAGGCGTCGGCGCCCAGCGTGGAGCAGCGATGGATGAGTTGCAGCGCATCGCCCATCTCGGACTGCTTGATGACGATGTTGACCGTGACGTAGACGCGCGACCCGGCTAGATGTGCGGCGCGGCAGGCTTGCTCAAAGGCCTCGTCGGTAAAGTTGGTGGCCTTGCGGCGGGCGTTGAAGCTGCCCATGCCGCAATAGATGGCGTCTGCCCCCGCGGCGAGTGCGGCGGCAAAGGGCTCGGGCCCTCCGGCGGGCGCCAAAAGCTCGGGTCTGCGGTTGGTGGTTCGACTGGCGGTTGCGGTCATATCCTGCCTTTCAAAATGCTCAGATATTCAAAAGTATAGTGGTGCCGTTGCGGCAGGCGATGCCCGTGCTCCAAGCGGGATAAAGTCTTCAGCAGCTTGGGCTGGCTGACCCCGTGGAGAACCGTTCAGCGGTTCGGGGAAACCGTTGGGCGATAAAATATTCTCGTAAACTGATAATAATCTTGCATCGCGCGGAAACCTTGAGTACTATCCCAATCAAGCGCGGTGTTCAGACCGAACTGTGCCTCCCGGTGCGAACGCCGCGCTCACGCTTTCTAGTTAACCGTAAGGAGATAAACATGAGCAAGACCGTCGTGTCTTCCGATAACGCACCCGCAGCCATCGGACCGTATTCCCCCGGTATCCAGACCGGCAACATGGTGTTCCTGTCCGGCCAGCTGGGCATCGACCCCGCAACCGGCAAGATGCCCGAGGGCGTCGAGGCCCAGGTCAAGCAGTCCCTTGCCAACGTCGAGGCCCTGCTGACCGCTGCCGGTGCCACCTTTGCCGATGTCGTCAAGACCACGGTCTACCTGGCCGACATCGCCGACTTCGCCGCCGTGAACGAGATCTACGCCTCCAAGTTCGAGGCCCCGTTCCCCGCGCGCAGCGCTTTCCAGGTTGCCGCCCTTCCGGCTGGCGGTCTGGTCGAGATCGAGGTTGTCGCCGCCCTCTAAGGCGTTGGCAACAACTAAACATGACATGCAAAAAGACCCTGCAGCGCGTGTGAACTGCAGGGTCTTTTGTCAAGTGACGGATCGCTTGTGGAGCCGCGCTCCATTTTGCTCGTTAGCCCTCCTTGCGGACTTTTTGCAAGTAGCGGTAGACGCTGGGCTCCGAGATGCCCAACGCGGTGGCGGCGCAGGCCACGGCGCCCTTGAGCATGAACACCCCGTTGCCGTTGAGGTGGCGAATGACGTCCACGCGGTCGCTCTGACCAAGCGACGCTACATCCAGCCCGCGCGCGCTCAGCAACTCGGCAATGCTGCGGTCGATGAGCTCCTGTGTGGACTCCGAAAGGCTTTCGACCTCGATAGGGGCGGGCTCCGTGCGCGTCGGCGCCGCGTCGAAGCACGCCATGAGCTGCTGCGCCATGGCGTTGATGGAGCGCACGGTCGAGAGGTCGGTGTTGACGCAGAGCATACCGACGATCTCGTCATTCTCGCGGATAAAGTACGTCGCTGACTCCAACGTCTTGCCGCCGCCACCGCGCCCCTCGTAGCCCGTAATAAACGGCAGGTCGCGATACTTGGCGTCGTGCATGATCTTGAGTGCCAGATCGGTGGCGGGACCGCCGACCTTGCGGCCGCTCACGATGCCGTTGCGAATATCGACGATGGCGTGGTCGGGATCCGAGAAATCGTGCAGCACGATTTCGCTGTTTTTGCCGAGTATCTGCTCCAGAAAATCGACCATCGGCAAAAAGCGACGTACGGTCTCGTTCACGGGCAACTCCTTTGGGTGAAATCGGAAATGTTCATAACAATTTTTTCTCATGGTAACACGCTGCCCATCATCTCGTATATCCGCAGGTACATTGCGTAATGCAGACGAACGGTAGGAATTTAGCGGTAAACGGTTGACCAAAAGAAATGTTAGATGTTATTTTGACCAGACACTTTCCTGACCTGCGGAAATGCGTTATTTCAGCTGAAGAATAGTCTGATAACAAAAAATTATTATTGAGAATGAGAATCATCTTTAATACGATATGCAATGAAGGCACAACCTCAACCCCGCACTGCGTCACAATAGAGCGTTAGATGCGAAAACAACTACTTCGAGGATTGGTGGTCAAATGACCCAGGAGACGGTTACGAACGGCACTGAAGCCCTGTTCACTCGCGAAGGCATGCCTCCCGTTAAGGAAATGATCCCGTGTGCCCTTCAGCACGTACTGGCATCGTTTGCCGGCATCATTACCCCGGCGGTCATCATGGCCGGCGTCTACGGCTTTAATAGCCAGCAGAGTACCGACATCATCCAGGTCGCGCTCATTCTTTCGGCGATCGACACGGCCCTTCAGGCCTTCGCTCCCTTCCGTCGCATCGGCGGCGGCCTGCCCATCGTCATGGGCGTTTCGTTCGCGTTCCTGCCGGCCCTGCAGGCCATGGGTGCCTCGGGCTTTAGCTTTGGTGCGCTGCTGGGTGGCGAGATCGTCGGCGGCGCCGTCGCGGTCCTCTTTGGTCTGGCCTACAGCAAGATCAAGTGGCTGTTCCCGCCCGTCGTGACCGGTACGGTCATCTTCTCCATCGGCGTTTCGCTGTATCCCACGGCCGTCAAGTATATGGCCGGCGGTATGGGTACGCCGCTGTGGGGCACCCCGCAGGCCTGGTGCGTCGCTCTTATCACCTTCGCCGTGGTCTTTGCGCTCGCCAACTTTGGCAAGGGCACGCTCAAGCTGGGATCCGTGTTCTTTGGCATGATCGTCGGCATGATCGTCTCCATCCCCTTTGGCATGATCGACTTCTCCAGCGTCGCCACCGCTCAGGTCTTCGCCCTTCCCAAGCTCATGCCCTACGCG
Source organism: uncultured Collinsella sp. (assembly GCA_902491915.1). Lineage (GTDB taxonomy): Bacteria > Actinomycetota > Coriobacteriia > Coriobacteriales > Coriobacteriaceae > Collinsella. Next base: position 43,934 of record CABUJL010000001.1, on the reverse strand, counting down.
CTCGAGTTTGATCCCGAGGTCTGCATTACCCTCGCCGTCGTGTTCCCCATGGTTGCCATCCAGGTTATCGGTGACGTCTCCGCCGCCTGCCTGGGCTCCATCGACCGTATGCCCACCGAGCGCGAGCTCTCCGGCGCTATCGTGTCCCAGGGTCTCACCTCTATGGTCGGCGGCCTGCTTGGCGGTCTTCCTACCAGCGCCCTTGGCCAGAACGTGGGCATCATCTGCTCCAACAAGGTCGTCAACAAGTGGGTCTTTGTGATCATCGCGGCCGTCTTTGCCATCGCCGGCCTGTTCCCGCAGCTCTCTGCCGTCCTTTCCGCTATCCCGCAGCCCGTCATCGGCGGCGCGACCGTCGGCGTCTTTGGCACCATCACCATGAACGGCGTGCGCATGTTCACCCGCGAGGGCCTCACGCAGCGCACTACCACCATCGTCGGTACCTCCGTCGTCTTTGGCCTGGGTATCTGGATGGCCAGCGGTTGCCTTGCCGGCGAGGGTATGCCCACCTGGGTGCCCACCGTCATCGGCTCCAATGCCGTAACCCCCACCGCCATCATGGCCATTGTCCTTAACCTGATCCTTCCGCAGACGCCGGTCGTGGCTCAGCACATCGATGCTGCTAAGGACGCTGCCGTGGATCTGGTCTTGCCCGAGAGCAAGAAGTAACCAATTCGGTGCTATTCGTCGGCGGGCGCATCGCCTCGTCCGCCGACGTCATGCGGCGCCAAGCCGCACTTCAAAGGGTTTGTCCCTTTGGTGAAGCGTTGACGGGAGAGGGCCCGTTTCCGGTGTAGGCCGGCGCTTCGCACTCCGCCATGTCAGAGGTGTCAAACCCCGCCCCTGATGTTGAAGGGAGCATCCATGCTTCTGGTCGCTAACGGTTCCGTCTTTACTCGCAACACTCAGACCCCGTTCATTCCAAACGGTGCGGTCGCCATTGACGGAGATACGATCGTCGAAGTGGGCCCCGAGTGCGAGCTCAAGGCCAAGTACCCGGATGCCGAGTACGTCGACGCCCAGGGCAACCTCATCATGCCCGGACTCATCAACTGCCACACCCACATCTACTCGGGTCTGGCCCGCGGCCTTGCCATTAAGGGCTGCAACCCCACCAACTTCCTGGAGAATCTTGAGCAGCAGTGGTGGAAGATCGACGACAACCTGACGCTCGACGGCACCAAGGCCAGCGCCTATGCTACGATTTTGGACTCCATCCGCGATGGCGTCACCACGATCTTCGATCACCATGCGAGTTTCTGCGAGATCCCGGGTAGCCTCTTTACCATTAAGGACGCAGCTCAGGAGCTGGGCATGCGTTCGTGCCTGTGCTACGAGGTCTCCGATCGCCGTGGCCAGGAAAAATGCGACCAGGCCATTGCCGAGAACGCCGAATTTGCCCAGTGGGCCGCCAAGGAGCGTCGCGATAACGACAACCATATGATCGCCGCCATGTTTGGCGGACATGCCACCTTTACGCTTTCGGACGAGACCATGGATAAGATGGCCGAGGCCAACAACGGCCTGACCGGCTTCCACATCCATGTGTGCGAGGGCATGAACGACGTGTGGGATTCCCGCCTCAACCGCGGCGGCATCAGCCCCGTCGAGCGCCTGCTGCAGCACAACCTGCTGGGTCCCGACACCATGCTGGGCCACTGCATCCACGTGACGCCTGCCGAGATGGATATCGTCAAGGAGTCCGGCACCTGGCTCGTCAACAACCCCGAATCCAATATGGGCAACGCCGTGGGCTGCGCTCCCGTGCTCGAGTTCTTCCGTCGTGGCATCCCCGTGTGCATGGGCACCGACGCCTACACCCACGACATGCTCGAGAGCCTCAAGGTCTTCCTGATTATCCAGCGCCACAACGCCGCCATGCCCAACGTGGGCTGGTGCGAGGCCATGACCATGCTGTTCGAGAACAACGCCAAGATGGCGAGCAAGTACTTCGATCGCAAGCTCGGTGTGCTCGAGGCCGGCGCCGCCGCCGACGTCATCGTTATGGACTACAAACCCTTTACGCCGCTGAGCGAGGAGAACATCGACGGCCACATGCTCTTTGGCATGATGGGCAAAAACTGCCGTACCACCATCATCAACGGCCGCGTTCTGTACAAGGATCGCGAGTTCGTTGGCATTGATGAGGACAAGATCAACGCGTGGACCATGGCTGAGTCCAAGAAGCTTTGGAGCACGCTCAACGATCGCGCCTACTAATTACAAGTAGATTCACGCGCGCCGGATGTTTCGCCGCATCCGACGCGCGTATAGGCGACCTCCGCGGGGTCGCCGGCGCTGTGCTAGCGCTACACCGTATTTGCGCCCGTCGCGCGGTCTCGCCGGGCGTTACAGAGAGGAGCTCATTATGAGCGACATCATGAGGCCGATCCCGTTTTCGCAGCTGATGAACTGGATCATCGAGGAGCACAAGACCCAAGACGCCATCTTTGGCGTGCGCAAGATGGTCAAGACCAACCAGGAGGGCGCGCTTCCCATTTTTGACGAGCGCATCGAGACTCCGTTTGGCCCGGCCGCCGGTCCCAACACGCAGCTTGCCCAGAACATCGTGGCCTCTTATGTGGCCGGTTCCCGCTTCTTTGAGCTTAAGACCGTTCAGGTTATGGACGGCGAGGAGCTCTCCAAATGCGTTAACAAACCTTGCATTGTGGCGCAGGACGAGTGCTACAACTGCGAGTGGTCGACCGAGCTCGAGGTTCCGCAGGCCTTTGCCGAGTACGTGAAGGCATGGTTTGCCTGCCACCTGATCGCTCGCGAGTACGGCCTGGGCAGCCCGGACGGTTTTGTCTTTAACATGTCCGTGGGCTATGACCTGGAGGGCATTAAGAGCCCCAAGGTCGACGCCTACATCGAGGGCATGAAGGACGCCAGCGGCTCTGACGTCTGGAATGAGTGCCGCGCATGGGCGCTTGCCAACCTGGACAAGTTTGAGCATGTCGACGCCGCATTTGTCGAATCCATCCCGGCACGCGTCTCCAACTCCATCACCGAGTCTACCCTGCACGGCTGCCCGCCGGCGGAGATCGAGCGCATCGCGACCTATCTGATCACCGAGAAGGGCCTCAACACCTACATCAAGTGCAACCCCACGCTGCTGGGCTATGAGTTTGCCCGCCAGCGTCTGAACGAGCTGGGCTTTGACTACATCGTCTTCGATGACACGCACTTCCGCGAGGACCTGCAGTGGGGCGACGCCGTGCCCATGTTCGAGCGCCTGATTGCCCTGTGCGCCGAGCACGGCCTGGAGTTTGGCGTCAAGCTCACCAACACGTTCCCCGTCGACGTGACCAGGGACGAGCTGCCCTCCACCGAGATGTACATGTCCGGCCGTTCGCTGTTCTCGCTGACCATCGAGGCTGCCCGCCGCATTACCGAGCAGTTTGATGGCAAACTGCGCATCAGCTACTCCGGCGGTGCCACGGTCTACAACATCCGCGCCCTGTACGATGCCGGCATTTGGCCCGTCACCCTGGCGACCGATGTGCTCAAGCCCGGTGGCTACGAGCGCTTTAGTCAGATGGCCGGCGAGTTCACCGATCTGGACGGCAAGCCGTTTGAGGGCGTCTCGCTCGAGGCCGTGACCGCGATCCAGACCGACTCGCTCACCAATCCGCTCTACAAGAAGCCGCTGCGCCCGCTACCCGACCGCAAGGTTGCCGGCAAGAGCCCGCTTTCCGACTGCTTTACCATGCCGTGCCGCACGAGCTGCCCCATCCAGCAGGATATTCCCGCCTACTTGGCGGCTGTTGACGAGGGCCGCTACGAGGACGCACTCAACATCATCATCGAGCGCAACGCCCTGCCGTTCATTACCGGCACTATCTGCCCGCATCCCTGCGGCCGTGCCTGCGAGCGTACGTTCTACGAGCCCGAGGGCGCCCAGATCCGCGCCAGCAAGCTCAAGGCCGCCCGCGAGGCCATGACCGCCGTGCTGCCCAAGCTGCGCGCCCAGGCCATCGCCAACGACGGCGAGCGCAACGTTGCCGTTATCGGCGGCGGCCCGGCCGGCCTGGCGACGGCGTTCTTCCTGACGCGCGCTGGCGTGCCCGTCACCATCTTCGAGGCCCGCGATTCGCTCGGCGGCGTGGTCCGTCACGTCATCCCCGAGTTCCGCATTGCGAGCGATGACATCTCCCACGATGCCGAGCTCTGCCTAGCCTTTGGTGCCAAGGTGCAGCTCAATGTCCGCGTGGAGTCCATTGACGAGCTCAAGGCCCAGGGCTTTACCGACGTGGTCGTGGCCACCGGCGCCTGGATGCCCGGCTCTGCGGGCCTGGGCGAGGATGCCGAGCTCGACGTGCTGGAGTTCCTCGAGGCCGCCAAGAGGGGCGAGAAGCTCGAGCTGGGCGAGGACGTCGTGGTCATTGGCGCCGGCAACACCGCCATGGATGCGGCTCGCGTGGCCAAGCGCCTGGCTGGCGTGAAGAACGTGCGCCTGGTGTATCGCCGCACCAAGAAGCAGATGCCCGCCGACGAGGAAGAGCTTGATCTTGCTCTTGCCGATGGTGTTGAGCTCTGCGAGCTGCTGGCCCCCAAGGCGCTTAACGGCGCCGTGCTGACCTGCGACGTCATGGAGCTTGGCGAGCCGGATGCAAGCGGCCGTCGCAGCCCCGTCGCCACGGGCGAGACCGTCGAGCTTTCCGCCACCACGGTGATCTGCGCCGTGGGCGAGGGCATCGATGCCAGCCTGTACGATGCCGCGGGTGTCGAGCACGACCGTCGCGGCCGCCTCGCCGCCACCTCCACCGGCGTCGAGGGCGTCTGGGCTGCAGGTGACTGCCGTCGCGGTCCGGCCACCGTGGTCGAGGCTATTGCCGACGCCGCCGAGGTCGCCCGTGCCATCGCCGGCGTGGACTTTAACAAGTATGCCGACTGCAACGAGCAGGCCGGCCGCGAGGACACCTGCTACGAGCGCAAGGGGTCGCTGTGCCGCGACAAGCGCAACTGCACCAAGACCCGCTGCCTGGGCTGCGGCTCGGTGTGCGAGGTTTGCTGCGACGTGTGCCCCAACCGCGCCAACGTTGCCATTAAGGTGCCGGGTCTCGCCAAGCATCAGGTCGTCCACGTCGATGGCATGTGCAACGAGTGCGGCAACTGCGCCGTGTTCTGTCCCTACCAGGAGGGTCGTCCCTATAAGGACAAGCTCACCCTGTTCTGGAGCGAGGAGGACATGGAGAACTCCGAGAACGAGGGCTTCCTGGCCGTGGACGAGGATCACTTTAAGGTTCGCGTCGCCGGCACGGTCCGCACCGTCTCGGTCGATGCCGTCAACACCGGCCTTCCCGAGGCCGTCCGCCTGACCATCAGGGCCGTGCGCGACAACTATTCGTACCTTCTTAAGAAATAGGCGAGTCTCTTATGGCCAAATCCATTCAACATAACGTGGCCTACGTTGCCTGCGGAAGCGGTTGCGCCTCCGCAGGCGGCGACGCCCGCTGCAGCGAAGGCTGCATTGGCTGTGGCGCCTGCGTCACGGCTTGCCCCCACGGCGCCATTGCGCTGGTCGATGGCATTGCCCGCGTGGATCGCTCAAAGTGCACGGGCTGTGGCCTGTGCGGCATGGCGTGCCCGCAGCGCGTGATTGCCTTCGTTCCCGGCTACCAGAACATCCTGGTGCGCTGCAACAACACCGATAAGGGCGCCATTGCGCGCAAGATCTGCGACACGAGCTGCATCGGTTGCGGCATGTGCGCCAAAAAGTGCCCCGCCGGCGCTATCCGCATCGAGGACAACTGCGCCCATATCGACGGCGTGGACTGCCTGTCGTGCGGCATGTGCGCCGTCGTCTGCCCGCATGGCGCCATCCACGACCGTACCGGCATCGCCGCCGGCGTGTAGAAGGGAATCACCATGGCACAGGAATTCACTTTTACCGTTAACGGCGTCGAGCGCACGACGACTCAGAACAAGCCGCTGCTGCGCTACCTGCGCGACGACCTGCATATCCATTCCGCCAAGGACGGCTGCTCCGAAGGTGCTTGTGGCACCTGCACCATCCATGTGGACGGTGCAGCCGTCAAGGCGTGCGTGCTGACCACCGCTCTTGCCGCCGGTCGCAACATCGTGACCGTCGAGGGCCTGCCCGAGGACGTGCGCGAGGCCTTTGTGTACGCCTTTGGCGCTGTGGGCGCCGTGCAGTGCGGTTTTTGCATCCCTGGCATGGTCATGGCGGGTGTGGCGCTCATCGCCGAGGACCCCGAGCCCACCGAGGAGCAAATCAAGTACGCCATTCGCGGTAACGTCTGCCGCTGCACCGGCTACAAAAAGATTATCGAGGGCATCTCGCTGGCCGCTGCGGTGCTCCGCGGCGAAAAGCAGATCGACGAGGACCTGGAGCGCGGCGATGACTACGGCGTGGGCAAGCGCGCCTTTCGTATCGACGTGCGCAAGAAGGTGCTCGGTGAGGGCAAGTACCCCGACGATATCGACGAGCTCGATCAGCCGGGCCTGACCTATGCCAGCGCCGTGCGCTCCAGGTATCCGCGCGCCCGTGTGCTCTCCATCGACACCTCCAAGGCCGAGGCCCTGCCCGGTGTGGTGGGCATCCTGCGCGCCGAGGACGTGCCGGTTAACCAGGTCGGCCACCTTATCCAGGACTGGGACGTCATGATCGCCCAGGGCGATATCACCCGCTGCGTGGGAGACGCCATCGTGCTGGTGGTTGCCGAGGACGAGGCGACGCTCGAGAAGGCCAAGAAGCTCGTAAAGATTGACTACGAGCCGCTGGAGCCCGTGCGCAACATTGTCGAGGCCAGGGCCGCCGACGCCCCGCGCCTGCATGACAGCTTCTTTGCCTTCGGCAACACAGTGGAGCTCAAGGACAACGTGTGCCAGAGCCGTCATGTGACGCGCGGCGACGCCGCCAAGGCGCTGGCCGAAAGCGCGTTCACCGTGACGCAGCGCTTTACCACGCCCTTTACCGAGCATGCCTTCTTGGAGCCCGAGTGTGCCGTTGCCTTCCCGTACAAGAACGGCGTCAAGGTGCAGTCGACCGACCAGGGTGCCTACGATACGCGCAAAGAGTGCGCCCACATGTTTGGCTGGGATAGCGAGCCCGAGCGCGTGGTCGTCGAGACCATGCTCGTGGGTGGCGGCTTTGGCGGCAAGGAGGACGTGTCCATCCAACACCTGGCCGCGCTTGCCGCATATAAGCTCCAGCGTCCTGTGAAGTGCAAGCTCACTCGTGCCGAGTCGCTTGCATTCCATCCCAAGCGCCACGCCATGGACGGTACCTTTACACTGGGTTGCGACGCCGAGGGCAACTTTACCGGTCTGGATTGCGAGATCAACTTTGACACCGGCGCCTACGCGTCGCTGTGCGGCCCGGTGCTCGAGCGCGCCTGCACGCATGCCGTCGGCCCCTACAAGTACCAGAACACCGACATTCGCGGTTATGGCTACTACACCAACAACCCGCCCGCCGGCGCGTACCGCGGCTTTGGCGTTTGCCAGTCCGAGTTTGCGCTCGAGAGCCTGATCGACCTGCTGGCAGAGAAGGTCGGCCTGGATCCGTGGGAGATTCGCTACCGCAACGCCATCGAGCCGGGCGAGGTTTTGCCCAACGGCCAGATTGCCGACTGCTCCACGGCGCTGAAGGAGACACTGCTCGAGGTCAAGGATGCCTACTATGCGCATCCCGGACACGCCGGTATCGCCTGCGCCATGAAGAACGCTGGCGTGGGCGTTGGCCTGCCCGATGCCGGCCGCTGCAAGATTCGCGTCGAGAACGGCGTGGCCGTGGTCTATGCCGCCACGTCCGACATCGGCCAGGGCTGCAACACCGTCTTTTTGCAGGACGTTGCCGAGGCCTGCGGTCTGCCGCTGAGCTGCATTGCCAATGGCGAGTGCTCCACCGAAAACGCTCCCGACTCCGGCACCACGTCTGGCTCGCGTCAGACGGTCGTGACCGGCGAGGCCGTGCGCGGTGCCGCCTTCCTGCTGCGCGATGCCATGCTTGACATCGAGGCCGGCAAGCCCGCACCCGATACTCCCGTGAGCGCGCATGGCGACGGCGTCAAGATTGAGTACGACGACGGTCGCGCCTATCAGCTGCGCACGCAGGAGCTCGTCGCCGGCCAGGGTATGCATCCTCAGGATCCCGCGGCTGCCATCAAGGCGCTCGAGGGATGCGAGTTTGGCTACGTGTACCTGGAGCCGACCGACAAGCTGGGCGCCGACGTTCCCAACCCCAAGAGCCACATCTGCTACGGGTTTGCCACGCATGTGGTCATTCTGGATGATGACGGCCGCGTGAGCGAGGTCTATGCCGCGCACGATTCCGGCAAGGTGGTCAACCCCATCTCCATCCAGGGTCAGATCGAAGGCGGCGTGCTCATGGGTATGGGCTATGCGCTTACCGAGGACTGGCCGCTCAAGGACTGCGTACCCCAGGCAAGGTACGGTACGCTCGGGCTGTTCCGTGCGCCCGAGATTCCGAATATCCACGCCATCTACGTGGAGAAGGACGAGCTGTTGCCCGTGGCATACGGCGGCAAGGGCATCGGTGAGATCGCAACGATTCCCACGGCGCCCGCCGTACAGAACGCCTATCGCGCATTCGACGGCAAGCTGCGTCCGGATCTGCCCATGGTGGATACGCCGTACAGCCGCGCCCGTCACCGCGGGTAGGGTAGAGCGCGGACGGTCATTGCTGACGAGCTGTTCGCGCTCAACATCAACTGTATATGCTGCGCCTTTGGCCCCAGCTCCATCGCGAGCCGGGGCCTTTTGTTTGGAGCGCCTCCGCATGCGGAAGCTGCGTCCCGGAATCCGGCCTCGGAACGGGATTAACTTTCCCAACGGGGCCGCATGCGGAAACTGCGTCCCGGAATCGTGCCTCAGAATGGGATGTGTTTTCCGCTGGCCGGCCGTTTGGAAAGCGCATCCCAGTTTGAGTGTTTATTCCGGGATGCGGTTTCCGCTGAAGGACTCAACCGGAAAGCCTGTCCAGCTCTGAGACGGGATTCCGGGACACGCTTTCCGCCAGGCCCGCCATCCGGAAAGCGCATCCCGTTTTGAGTGTCCAGGCTGGGACGCGCTTTCCGTTGGCGTGGCCGTTGGGAAAACGCGGCCCAGATAGGGGGGATGCGATTCGGCGATGCGTGGCCTAGCAGCTCCTACAGGTCCACCTCGTTGAGACATGTCGGCAGCGCGGTCTGCCGGATGCCTGCCGTCTGCAGCTTTTTGGCGAGCATTCCTGTCGAGCGGACCTCGTTCATGGTAAAGCGCAGCAGAGGGTGACCGTAGAGCGATAGGTGCGCCTCGCGCTGTCGTTCGGCAACGAGCACCTCGGCGGTGGTGCGTCCGGCCAGCATGGTCTGGTCGGTATATTTGATGAGCCCGTCGAGCTCGCCCAGTGTGAGTTCCCGCGCCTGGCGCTCCCAGGCAAAGTCCGTTCGTATGGGCTTGGCCGAATCGAAGGGGTCCGTCAGCTCGTATTGAAGCCAGTCGGGCGCAAAGCCCGTCTCGATCATGACGGCTCGGGCGACCGATTCCCCGCCGCTCTCGGCGCGGACGTCGGCATATCGAAGCGTTGTGAGGGCGGTGCGAATCGCGCGACCATTGCGTGCAGTCGCTCGTTGCTCCACGGCCTCCATCAGCTGTTCCGGCGCAAGGCCGAGCTTTGAGATCGTCGAATCGGCAATGGGCATGCCGTCGGCAAAACCAGTTTGCAGCAGGCAATCTGTGGCCGTTTGGATGGGCGGCGTTACCGATATGCCGGCTCTGCGTATTGCTCCGGCCGGCTCAATCTGGTGTCGCTGAATATGTGCGCCCGGACGAGCCGACGGCTTTGTCGAGCTGCAAACATGCACGACGTTCAGGTGTCGCCACGAGACCTCGAGCCCCAGCAGGCAAGCTGCCGAAAACGAGCAGAACGTCCAATCGGGATGGATGATCGCAAGGGCGCGGATAATCTCGCAATGGCGTTGCGCTCGGTTGAGTTCATCCCAGCGCGTTTTTCGCGCAAACAACCCCGGAATGGGCGAGACGACCGTGCCGCCGGTGCGCCGAAGGAGCGCTTTTCGGATCGCCGCGCTCGGGGGAATCAGACAGCGCCCCTCTTGCTCGGCTTGAGTGAGCAGTTGGTCGATGAGTTGGTCATTGCAATGGGTCATGAGCTACCGCCTCCTTTTGGGTAGCAAAAACGTATCAGCTGGAACTTGCCGCTCAGCTGACCAAAAGCTGACCAAAATCTAACCATGCAGGTAGATGACCCTCTTTCGGCGACATTTTTACATCCGAATCGGCGGACGGTAATCGGCGACCTTGAACGGTAGCTAGATATGAAGTCTTGGTAAGTTTCGAGACGTGTACTTTTTGAAAAAGAGCATTCTATCTGCTGTTTTGTGTTTCTGGATCGCATATTTGAAGGCATGTGATAAGGGCGGCGGATCGTCGTCTTGTACCTGAGGAAACCGTGACCCGGAATTGCCGCTCGGAACGGGACGCGCTTTCCGGAACGGTCCACGTGCGGTGGTGTACCGACCCTTTTGCGTGCGCCGCTTGTCGAATTACGTTATAGCTAGCTATATTATAGGAAGGTATAATATAGCTAGCTATAACGTAAAGGAAGGATGGCCCTATGTTTATCGGAAGAACGGCGGAAATGTCCGAGCTCAATCGACTGTATGGCACGGGCTCCTTTGAGATGCCTGTGATTTACGGCCGCCGTCGCGTGGGCAAAACGCGTCTTATCACAGAGTTTATCCAAGGCAAGAAGGCTATTTACTTTCAAGCTCGTCGCACCAATGCAGAGGCAAACCTGCATGGCTTTAGCCAGGCGATACTTGCGGGCTCCGTTGGTGTTGCTGGCGTGTCGTTTCGTAGTTTTGACGAGGCGTTCGATGCGTTGGCCACCATGGCTCGCACGGAACGTTTGATTGTCGTGATTGACGAGTATCCCTATCTCGCCCAATCGAATCCCGAGATCAGCTCGTTGCTGCAAGACAAGATCGATCACTTGTACAAAGAGACCAAGCTCATGCTTATCCTGTGCGGGTCGTCGCTTTCGTTCATGGAAGAGCAGGTGCTGGGCTACGAGAGTCCGCTATACGGTAGGCGTACGGCCCAGTTTAAGATCATGCCGCTGGATTTTACGACGACCCTCGGCTTGTGGCAGAGCATGGGTCGCGAAGACGCTGCGGTTTGCTATGGCATGACGGGCGGCATTCCTGCATATATCGAGAAAGTCGATCCTACCGTATCGCTCGAGGACAACATCAAACGTCTTTTTCTTACTCCTACGGGCTATCTCTTTGAGGAGCCGAGTAACCTGCTATTGCAAGAGTGCCGCAATCCCGAGCAATATGATGCGATCGTGCAAGCAATTGCCCAGGGGCGCTCGAAGATCTCAGAGATTGCGAGCTCTATGGGAATCCCTGCGAGCAACGTAAAGAGCTATGTGGATAAGCTGGCGTCGCTTGGGATTGTCGAGCGCGAGCTGCCCCTAAACGAGACGAGCAATAAGCGAGCCGTGTATCTGCTGAGCGACCAGATGTTTAGGTTCTGGTACAAGTTTGTGCCGCAGAACATTGGGCTGATTCAAAACGATATGGCCGAGATGGCGTATAGGCGCATTGAGCCGCACGTATCGGATTACATGGGTACGGTCTTTGAGCTTATATGCAGACAATACGTGTACGAACTCGCACGCGCGGGCGAACTTGGTGTGGTGCCGGCAACAGTTGGCCGTTGGTGGGGAACGGACAATCGGACGCGTACGCAGGAAGAGATCGATTTGATTGTCGACGACGGAGAGGGCGCGGCGCTCTTTGCGGAGTGCAAATGGCGTAACGAACCGGCAGGCGAGGATGTTCTGGAAAAGCTCGTGTACCGAAGCGAGCTCTTTAGGCGTCAGCATAAAAGCTACGTGATCTTCTCGAAGCGTGGCTTTACGCAAGGATGTCAGGAAGCTGCGGCGAGCAGGGGAGATACCAAGCTGATTTCGTTTGCCGAGATGTGCGAGCGGAGATAACCAAGCGCGCTCTGATGTGATTGCTCGGAATGGGTCGCGCTAAGGATGCCAAGCGTAAAACCTACAATGAAAATGGCGTAAAAACTACATTGAGAACGGCGTAAAAACAGCATTGAGAATGGCGTAATTTCGTATATCGCATGATCGCCCGAGCTTGCACACGGCCTTTTGCGAGCTCTTGCCATGAACGAGAGCCAGGCTGTCACGTACAAGACGCTCATAAAGGACGCCTCGTACGGTGAGACGGGCCCCGACGAGAGGACCATCGCTGCGCACCTGGATCTCTTCAACAGGCTCAAGCTGACCGAGGACCTGTGCGGATGGGAGCCATCGAGGTCAAGCTGAGTGATGCGAAAGCAGACGATGGAGCGAGAAATCTCAAGGCGCTGGAGAGGAAAGTGCTCTCCAATCCTGCCGCCCAGAATGCCGCGCCGGCGTTTTTGGCGGTCGTGGTTGGAAAGGGGAGCATTGCCTACACACGCGACGACGGCGTGGCGGTGATCCCCATGGCGGCACTTGGGGCGTAGTGGTTTTGCGGGCGTGCCGTGCTTCCTTTACCGAAAATCCATTTGGTAAACCAGATGCTCGCGGATAGAATAAAGTTGACGGCAGCCCAAGTTCTGGAGAGCTGGGAAACGCCGTTGCTTGGTCAAGAGGTCGGTGCCTTAATGGCAGCGACTTGTTATGCTTCGAATGCTGCTTGAGTGCCTCGGAAAGTTCGATAAGCGCCGTGAAGAGCGAGACCAAAGCAACCAAGAGCTCTACGAGCTCTGATGGGCCCGGGATGACCTCTGATTCAAGTCACCGGGCCTCAATCTTTTTCATCCATTTGAATAGAGCGGGCGACTCTCTTGGGGCCATCTGCATGGCGCGTGCCTGGCGCGCGTGGCACAGCATCCCATTTTTGTGTCCGCACGGGTGGCTACGCTTACCGCAACGTAGCCATTCGTGGAAAGGACGGATGTCATGGCAACGGATAAGACCGGTTATGTGAGCGTTGGCGCCGAGATAGAGGACGAGGTTATGCCCGACCGCGTGATCTTTAGCATTGGCTTTGGTGGTCGCCGCACCACCAAGGAATCGTGCCTGGAGGATTACAACACCGATCGCGCCCGCGTAGCCGCCGCGCTGGCGCCCTTTGGTTTGGATAGCGAATTAACATGCTGTCGGTACACTTGTTATGCGCAGATGACGCGCAAGAAGGCGACGATTGTGGGCTACAACTACTATGCGTACGGTACGGTTGCCGCGCCTGTCGATTCGACTGACTTTGCTGCTGTGTGGACCGCACTCAATACCTGCGAGTCACATGCCGACATGAGCATTCGATTTGAGTTGGCGGATCAGCGCGCGGCGGAAGACGCCCTGATTGCCCGTGCGGTTGAACGTGCTTGCGGCAACGCGCAGGCACTTGCCGTTGCGGCGGGGTCTATGCTGGGCGGCGTCAAGCATATCTCGTATAACAGTCGGGCGGCGGGCTATGGTCGAACATACTGTGTTGCCGCGTGTGCTCCCGATGGGGCGTCCGGAGGCTCCGAGGAGACGGTGCTGGAGCCAGAGCCTATCGAGGTCGAGTGCTCCGTGGATATGGAATGGTGGCTGGAGTAGGAAGCAGGTGCTGAGCGGCTGAGGGACCGAGGCTTCGCTACCGAAAAAACCATTTGTTAAACTCAATGTCCGTGGGTAGAATAAGGTCGACGGCAGCCCAAGTTGTGGATAGCTGGGCAGCGCCGTTACTTCGATTAAGGGGTCAATGCCTTAACGGCGTCGACCCCTCTTCTTTTGCTTCGTACGCTGCTTAAGTGCCTCGGAAAGTCCGATAAGCGCCGTGAGGAGCGAGACCAAAGCGGTCAGGAGCTTCACGAAATCAATCAGATCGGTCATGGGCATCACCTCCCGTCGCATGGAGGGCGCTGCCCGGCACATGGAACTGCCGCCAACAACTGCCATTCTATCAAAGCGCGGTCATAAATACGAATATATGTTCGATAATAACAGCAACGTGATTCCCTCGAATAGCAGCCTTTCGTAAGGGCGGCAGAAGACGGCGCTGGGCGATTGGGGGCTAGACGCGCAGGTCTTCGTCACCGAAAGCCCGTTTGATTAACCAGCCCTCTGTAGGTACACTGCATATTGATGGGCCCGGGATGACCGCTGATTCAAGTCACCGGGCCTAAATCTTTTCATCCATTCGAATAGAGCGGGCGACTCTCTTGGGGCCGTCTGCATGGCGTGTGATTAGCGCATGGTATTGCGCCCTGCTTTCATGTCCGCACGGGCGCCTATCCTTACGGCAATGTAGCCGCCTGTGTAGTAAGCGGCCAGCAACGGAGAAAGGCCCTAACCGTGTCAGCTGAAAAGACGCCGTGTATCTCGGCTATCGATACGACGAACTTTGCGCGCCAGATTGTGCTGGACTTTGAGTTTGCGCCGGTGCCAAAGCAGCGCCAGCGACGTGGGCTGCGTAATGAGATTATCGAGGTCGGCGCCGTCAAGCTCGATTACCACGGCAACGTTATGGGCGAGTTCTCGCAGTTTGTGCAGACGGAATTTACCGAAGGCGTTGCGTTTTCCGTCCGCGAGCTTACGGGGATATCGGCCGTGGACACTGCGATGGCCGATCCGCTCTACATGGTAATCAAAAGGCTCAGCGATTGGATCGGTCGCTACTCCGCACAGGTAGTTTGCTGGAGCGGGGCGGACCGTCGACAGCTTTTGACCGAGTGCCAGGCAAAGCACATCGATCTTTCCGCATTTCCTACGGATTGGGCCGACCTGCAGGCGTTTTACACCTCGATCATGGACGTGGGCAGCCACGGGTGCGTCTCTTTGAGTGACGCGGCGACGTGGTTTGGCATCGAGTTCGACGAGTCGACGGGTCACGCCCACAGCGCCCTTGCCGATGCGCGCGTGACCGCCAAGCTGCTCAAGCAGGTGATGGACGGGGACTACCGCGTGAGCCCGCGCGCCCAGGAAGTCCGCCAGCGGTGGGGGATGGGCGAGCGAGCTCAGACGCGCCTTTCTAGCAAGTGCCCCGAGCTGGGCGACCTGCTGCTGAAGCTGAAGGCGGCGGGAAGGTAGGCGGGTGCCCATTGGGCGTAAGCAGAAGGAATGGTTGCGGGAAGGATTCCAGAATCAGCATCAGAGGGCTGTGCTTGAGATGCTATTCAAGGACACGCTGACGCCCGCCGAGACCAGGCAGGTCAAGAGTATGGACACCGAGATGGCATCCATTGTCGAAGAACGGCTTGCTAACATGATTCGCTGGATGGGCAGGCATAGACCCGTGACGCTGCGCGCGTTATCGTTCACAATGAGGCGTACAGGCTGCCAGAGGTGAACAGTTCCGACGAGGTTCTGAGCAACTGCATCATCGAGATTATCGAGTAGTTCTACGAGAGGGATTTGGCGGCGTGGAGCAATCTAGTTTTACGCGTTTGCAGGAGGAAGCCGGTATGGCAGACGAACTTGTTTTTAGTGGCGGCGAGATAGTTTACACCATGCCTCAACTGCCCAAAGTTGCATCTGTGCCGCTGAACGGTAGCGCCGTGCTGGTTGGTTTTAAGGACGCTCCCGATGGGGAGGAGGTCCTCTTTGATTTTGACCCTCGGGCTGAAAAGGCTACGAAGCTCGACTATGAACTTGCAGCCGTTAGCGGGCTCCTCACGGGCGCGTTGAATATCCTGTGGCAGAAAGACTTCAACCTAGAGGGTGCCAAAGAGTGGGGCGACGAGAAGGTTGGCAAATTCGTTCTTACGATTGCCAAGTCTGCGGGTATGACAAAGGCGGATGCAACTCTAGAAGACGCTATTCGCTTTCTAGAGAAAGGGTTTCCTCTTGCCGCGGACAAGCTGACTGCCGAGTTTGGCGGCGGGCTCCAACATCATCTGCGGGATTTCTCGCACCACCCGAGCTTGGTTGGCCTTGCGTGTTCGATCCTCTCGCAATTCACGTGCAAAGGCTATGGCACCGATACGGCCGGCCGGTTTGTCGCCTTTGACCTGCCTGCCGCCGCCTTCGATCCTGACCGCCCTCTTATAGGCAGGAACGTTCCAGAGAAGATCGCGTTTGGCACTCTGTTCTGGGCAATGCATCTCGTGAGCGACATGGCGGGGTCTAGTTCAAACCCCGGTAAGGGGACGGGTATTCCCGGCGTTGTGCTGTCCCTGCTAAAGGAGCTCTCCTCCCTGCCTGTTTTTCAAGACATGCGGATTGCCTATAAGGGCAAGGATATTCGCATTCAGCAATGGATCTCAAAGCTGTTTAACGGAACGGCGTTCAAAACCGAGGACGGCAAGCCCATTCGCTTCGACCTTCGGACGGAAGTCGGTCTTTTCGATCAAGCTTTAAGCCAGGTGCCAGCAGTCGTGGCCAACGAGGTTATCGTTCGTTGTCTCTACATGCTTTCAAGGCTCAAGGCCGAGCTAGAACGTTGCGAAGTGAGTGATGTCTCCGGCTTGCGCAAGCTCAAGGCTTCGCATTTCATGCCCTACAACAGCAGGGCCCTCACTCGCATGGTCACGGTTTCGAGTACTTCGTTCGTTCTGGCGAATCTGGCGACGGCGGCGGTCAGGGCGGGTATCGAATGCGAGGGGAACAAGGTCGTGTTCGCCCAGAAGTTCTTCTTGCGAATAAACTACGTTGGAGTTGGACGCCTTGCGTTTGCACTCCATGCCGACTGGGGCTATATGGCGGAGGAAATGTCCGAGGCTTGGACTGAGCGCGCCAGGCGCCGCCAGGATATCTTCGATGGATTCCACTTTTATAGCCTAGATAGAGAGACGACGAGGATTGCCTTCTCGCTGAAGCTTGCCGCCATCAACTACGACTGCGGGAACGAGAAGAACGAAGTGCGCAAAGGGCAAAAGAGGAGCTGGGCCCGCGCGTGGCAGGATTCGGTCACGGATGGCCTAGGCATTGATGCAGGCGGCTATTTTTTGAGCGAGGAAGATGCGTACGGAGCCCTTGAGGCTATTTCGCGGCAGCGAGGCGGCAAGGTGCGCGCTTTGCTGATCGCTCAGGAGCTGGTTGAGTTTCGCCCCTATTTCCAGATAGGAGATGAAGAGAAGAAGGAATACAAAGGTTTGAAGGGGAGCGGGGCTTGGGTTAAAGATGAATTTCCCAGGAGACAAGACGCGGTTGATTTGGACGCCGTGCGTTCCCTAGAGAAGCAATGCGGGGCGCATATCCGTGAGCTCTCAGGTACATTGCCAAAGGTCTTGGTAGGCGGCGCCATTGCCGTGGCGGCGGCCCTGGGCACAGGAGGAGTGGCCGCGGCATTGGCTCCGGATATTGCTGTCGGTATCTTTGGAGGCTCGTTTGTCGGCCTTCACGGGGCTGCGCTCGTCAATGCGAGTCTTGCTGCTGCTGGCGGCGGCGCCTTGGCCGCCGGCGGCATGGGCATGGCCGGTGGCACCGCTTTAATTGCTGGCGGCGGCGCTGCGTTTGGCCTTTTGGGTTCTAGCGGCGTTGCCCTGGCGGCGTCGATGGGGGAGGACTATGCGCAGTTCGTGCTCGTTGAATGCTCAAGGCTTCTCGCATTTCTTGATGTGGCAACTGACCGCTGCCCGCATGAGGGAGCCATTTTGGTGCAGAAGGCGGCCGAGGCCGTGCAGCGCAGCATCGCTGGTGTTGAGGAGGATGTCGAGAAGGAGAATGGAAAGGGGGACCGCAGGAATGGCAGGTTGCTTAAGCAGTTGAAGAAGGGTCTTGGGTATTTGACTTCGACCCTTAAGCAGATCGAGAAGATGCAGAAGCGCCTTGGTGCCGCCGGTGAGAGCGAGCCGCTCAACAGCTTGCCAGCATCGGGTGGCGAATAGGTCGGGGCGATTCGGCTGCAATTCCGTGTCATCATCGCCACCGCTTAAGATGGTCCCGTGTTTGCCCATCTTTTTGCGAGGCGCGATGAGCATGTCGGCGACTTGCTCGATGTCTGATTTGCCCTTCGATCAGTTCTTGTCGAGCTCCTTTGGGCGGGAGGGGCAGCGATCTAGATATCCGCTCTTGGCATATGAGACAAGAAACCCGTAAGTCCGTGGCAATGTCAAAAGGCATACATAAGTGTCAGTCTTTTGACATCGTATGATTTTGGGGAGTGGCGCGCAGCGATCGCGCGCCACCCTGACGGCGTAAGCGTTTGCTTGCGGTGTAAAATCTAACGATATGAGCATCCCGGTTGCTTCTGTGCTTCGATGCTCTCGTCTTTGGCACCCTCCGCTCAGTGGGGGACTGACTGCAAACGGCGTAAACAAGAAAGAGGAGACAACCGCAAATGAAAGCAACCGAGGCAAATCTACTCGACCTTATGGGCGTGGCGAAGATGCAGTTCGTCATTCCCGTGTACCAGCGAATTTACTCGTGGAGTGTAAAAGAGTGCGAGGTGCTTTGGGATGACGTCATGCGAGCGGGTCGTGATGGCGTATCGCACTTCGTGGGGTCAATGCTTTATATCCCCGAGTCCGAGAGCTCTGCCACGAGCATTTCGCGCGTGCTTCTGATTGACGGACAGCAGCGCATGACGACGTTTTCGTTGATGATTGCAGCTTTGGCTGACTATTTGGAGAGCAACCCCGACAAGGCTGGCTTCCTTGGCGACCTCAAAATCTCGGCGCTGAGGAAAAATTACCTCTTTAACGATGACGACTACAACGGTCTGGCACGCTACAAGCTGGTGCTCTCGCAGGACGATAAAGAGACGCTGTTCTCCATCGTGTCTGGGGCTCCCGTGCCAGATGAAAAATCGGATCGCATTGTCGAAAACCATGCGTTCTTCCGTGAAAAGATGCACGGGAAATCATTCGACCCTGCAAGGCTTTGGGCGGGGCTAAACCGCGTGCAGGTCATCGACACTAAGCTCACCGCTGGCGTTGATAATGCCCAGCTCATATTTGAGTCCATGAACTCCAAGGGCAAGCCGCTCACGCCCATTGACCTCATCCGTAACTACGTTCTAATGTCGCTTCCCAACGACGAACAGACCAATCTTTATGAGGGTTATTGGCATCCACTCGAGTGCTTGTTCGGAAAAGGCGGCGAGGACGAGTTCAATGCATTTATCTGGTACTGGCTGTGGCTTAAAGTTCCCAATAGGATGCCGAAGGAGAACGAGGCCTACTACGAGTTTAAGCGCTATTTCGCCGACGACTACGATGGTGACACCGAGGGCCTGCTTAAGGAGCTGCGAGGGTATGCACATAGATACGCCAGTCTGTTCCTTGGTAAGGAGAAGGACGACGGACTGCGCCGAGTGTTCGGCAGAATCGTAAGCCTCGACGTGAAGCAGATAAGGCCCCTCTTAATGTTGCTTTATTCGGTTTACGAGGGGAATGGACTAGACCGCAATGCGTTTTTACGTATCTGCGAGACTATCGAGTCGTTTCTGTTCAGGCGAGCGGTTTGCGGCAGACTTACCACGGGCCTAAATAATTTCTTTGCCGGCATGTATCGCAATCTCGAGCAGCAGGACGATATCGAGGAGTACGTTACGGCGATGCTCCTTATCCACAGCAGCGGTATGACCGCATACTTTCCGACAGACGAGCATTTTGTCGAGGAGTTTAAGACGCGTGACTGCTACAACCGCTTCTCTAAAAAGCGCTATTACCTGGAACGCATGGAGAACTGGCACCACCCGAAGGAGTCCATCTCAGCCGACGATTACCAGATCGAGCACATCATGCCCCAGACGATCGATGATGAGCACGGCTGGAAGGAATCGCTTGGTGAGAACTGGGAAGACGTCCACGACAGGCTGTGCAACAACTTGGGAAATCTTACGCTGACGGGCTACAACCAGGAGTCGTTCTCGGACAAGCTCAATCTGCCTGACGTCGGATTTAAGTGCAGTCCGCTCTACCTGAACAAGTCGATCGCCTCGCGTGAAAAATGGGGTGAGGAAGAGATTGGACAGCGCGCGGACGAGCTGGCGAAAGAGGCGTGTGAGATATGGAAATATCCCGACCTTCCGGCAGACGTCGTCGACAAGTACCGTCCTTCTCGCGGGGAGTCTGATGAGGCTCCTATCTGGACTCTGCAGGAGAATCACCCCACCTTTGCCGAAGGTGGGCTCAACCAGAAGCTTTTCGATGAGGTGCGCGAGTCTGTTCTGAGTGGTAACCCTTCGTGGGAGTCCTATATAGCCAAGTACTATGTAGGACTCAGGTCGGGCAAGCGAAAACTGCATGCCGTGCTAGAAGGCAGGACCAGCAACGGTGGTTGGATCGCCGTTGGCCTGGCAAAGAGCGTGGACGACCTAATTGATCCAGAGGACATGTGTCAGGACAAACGCGCACAGGGCGGATTTGGCCCGGGCTTACCCACTTACGTTGCGCTTCGGAACGCCGATGACATTCCTGCGGTGCTCGATCTCATAAAGCAGTGCTAGGTTGAAGGCCGGGAATCTAATTCCCGGCCCTTGCCAGCTCAAAATCGTCGATGGCCCATCCGCCCGTCTACGCCCCCATAATCCCGCGAGTCGCTTGATTTGGTTTACGGCCCTCAGTTTTCGGCATCTGTTACTCGTCGTCCCCGTCGTTGGGGTCGCCCTTGAGGGTGTTGATGTCCAGGTACTGGTTGTCGTCCTCTTTTTGCTGCGTTGCCGATTCGGACGCGGTGGGGCCGCGGAACAGCTGGAATCCCTCAAACGCAATGGCGCCGAGCAGGGCAATGACAATGGCGATAAAGGCAACCTTGACTGCCTGCGGAAATTCCGAGAAACGCAGCGCCTTTTCCTCGGCGTAATAATCGGCGAAGCGCTCTTCGCCCGTGCTTTTGGTATACGCCGGTGCGGACGCGGCCTCCGGGTCATATTCCGGTGCAGGCGTGGCAGCGTACGGATCGTTGAGATAATCGCTCGATGCGGTGCCATAATCCTCGGTCTCGATGCGACCGGTGCCAGCATAGCCATCGGAATAATCGGAATATGCCGCACCGCCCTCATAGCCCGCGGCGCTCGTGTTGGCGGCAAAAAGCGGGTTAACTGGAACATCGAGCGCCGGCATGCCGGTAGAGGTCTCATCCAGATCGGCTGCAGCCCAGGAATCGTGGGCAACCTGATAGGCAACGGGCTCATCGAGCCTTGCGGCCGGAGGCTTGCGTGCCGCAGGAACAGGCAACTGCTGGGCGCTGTACATAACAGTGCTGTCGGCCGATTTGCCCTGCGTCGCTGCTGCGAGAAATGCCGCCGTCTCGGACGGGTCGCTTGCGGGGCGGGGAGCGGGCGTGGGCGCCGAAGTGGGTGCGGGTGTAGGCGCGGGCGTCGAAACAGCCGGCTGCGCAGGAGTCGGCGCAGATGCGGTCTTAGGCGCAAGTGCGGGATTGGGGCTTGACGGGCGAGCCCCGCCGCCGCCCATGAGTTCGTCGGCGGTCCACGGGCGATCATCCATCACATCGTCAAGGCTCAGCGAAAACAGGTCGTCTTCACCCTCATCGAACATGCGGTGCACATGTCCACCAATTGCCGGAATCAATCCGCGACCGGTGCATGATGCCTTGCTCAACGCCATTCTGTTCCATCCTTTCGAAATACTAATGACATCGATTATATGGAACTTCCCGAGCGGCTCGGTCTTGGATTCGTGCTTTCCAGAACTCGCGCCCAAAAGGGGAGGGGCAATCCAGGCGAGTGCCTACTTGTCGCCGGCCGCCGCCTTGGCCTCATTGAGGTAGCTATAGAAGCTGTACTTGGAGATGCCAAAGAACTCGCAGGCGCGCTCGCTCGACTTGGAAATGAGGAAGGCGCCGCGACGGTCGAGGTAGCCAATGGCACGAATGCGCTCGTCTTTGGTCATGAGTGCCGCGGGCTTGCCCACAAACTGCTCGCACTCGTGCAGCAGGTCCTCGAGCAGGTCGCCGATGTTCTTGGTAATGGGCTCGGGCTCGGTGTAGCCCGTACCGCCGGTGCCGGTAAAGGCATCGAGCGAGCGCTCAAAAGCCTTCATGAGCGTAATGTCAAAGTTAATGCCCAAAATGCCGACGGGCTTGCCTTCGTCGTTGCGGATAAAGATGGTAGAGGACTTGAGCAGCTTGCCATCGGTGGTTTTGGTGAGGTATGGCTCGCGGTCGTGCACGTCGGTGGTGCCCTCGTGCATGGACTCAAACACAATATGGCTGGGGCCGTCACCCAGTTTGCGCCCGCTGACGTGGCCGTTTTCGATCACTACGATGGAGTGGTCCACGTCCTCGGTCTCCAGATCGTGGACGACGACTTCGCAGTTGGGGCCAAATTGGAGCGCCAGACCGTGTGCGAGGCGCTTGTAAAACTCAATCTGTGCGGGGGTCATGGGTACCTTCCTAAAAATTAGTTTGGGCTCACTGTGCCATAAACCACACATGACCGCAAACAAATCCATCAACAAGGCAATTCATGACCGTTCGGCGGCGAAAAAGTACCGATTACGGCAACAAACAATTCGTTAGATATACCAATCAAAAAGTGTGATAGAACATTACTAACAAACTTTTTGTTTGGCATCCACATAAAAGTTCAGTCGTGTGAATGGGATCGGGCTGAAACGCGTATGCGGGGGCCGGCAAGAGAGGACTTAAGGAGTTCACCGTATGGCCGATAAGATCCAGTGGGCGGGCAACACGATGCCCAAGAGCGATGACAAGCACTTGGGAATCATGAGCCTCGACCACGTGAAGAAGGCCCGCGCCTTCCACCAGTCGTTCCCCCAGTACACCGTCACTCCGCTTGCCCGCCTGGACGGTCAGGCTGCGCGCTTGGGTCTGTCCAACCTGTGCGTTAAGGACGAGAGCTATCGCTTTGGCCTCAACGCCTTTAAGGTTCTGGGCGGATCGTTTGCCATGGCCAACTACATTGCCGACGAGACCGGCAAGGACGTGGCCGAGTGCACCTTCGATTACCTGACCTCCGATCAGCTTGCCAAGGACTTTGGCCAGGCCACCTTCTTTACCGCCACCGACGGCAACCACGGCCGCGGTGTGGCATGGGCTGCCAACAAGCTGGGCCAGAAGGCCGTCGTTCACATGCCCAAGGGTTCCACCAAGCCCCGCTTCGATAACATCGCCGCCGAGGGCGCCACGGTGACCATCGAAGAGGTCAACTACGACGAGTGCGTGCGCATGGCCGCCGCCGAGGCCGATGCCTGCGAGCGCGGCGTCATCGTTCAGGACACCGCCTGGGAGGGCTACGAGAAGATCCCGTCCTGGATCATGGAGGGCTACGGCACCATGGCTTCCGAGGCTGCCGAGCAGCTGCGCGAGATGGCCATCAACCGCCCGACGCACGTCTTTGTCCAGGCTGGCGTAGGCTCGCTCGCCGGCGCCGTGGTGGGCTACTTCACCAACCTGTATCCCGATAACCCGCCGACCTTCGTTGTGGTCGAGTGCGCTCCGGCCGCCTGCCTGTACAAGGGCGCTGCCGCCGGCGACGGCGACCCGCGCATCGTGGACGGCGACATGCCCTCCATCATGGCCGGCCTGTGCTGCGGCGAGCCCAACATCCTGGGCTGGGATATCCTGCGCAACCACACCACCGCCTTCGTGTCCTGCCCCGACTGGGTCACCGCTCGCGGCATGCGCACCCTGGGTGCTCCCGAGAAGGGCGACCCGCGCGTCATCTCCGGCGAGTCCGGCGCTGTGACCACCGGCCTGGTCGAGACCCTCATGCTCGATCCCGAGTACGCCGAGCTCAAGGAGCTCATCGGCCTGGACAAGACGAGCTCCGTGCTCTGCTTCTCCACCGAGGGCGACACCGATCCGGATCAGTACCGTCGCATCGTCTGGGAGGGCGAATACCCCACTTGCTAATACTGGGCGGAGTAAATAGGTATCGCTCCGCCACCTCACAGGTAGATTCCTTCGTTTGAAAGGTTATGAACAATGGCTAAAGAACTCGATTTCGACGCTATCAAGGCTGCAGCTGAGTCCCATCGTGCTGATATGACGCGTTTTCTTCGCGCAATGATTAGCCACCCCTCTGAGTCCTGCGAGGAGGGTGAGGTTGTTGCCTGCATCAAGGCCGAGATGGAGAGCCTTGGCTATGACGAGGTCAAGGTCGACGGCCTGGGCAACGTCATGGGCTTTATGGGCGAGGGCGACAAGATCATCGCCATCGACTCCCACATCGACACCGTCGGCATCGGCAACATCGAGAACTGGGATGCCGATCCCTACGAGGGCTACGAGACCGACGAGATCATCTACGGCCGCGGCGGCTCCGACCAGGAGGGTGGCATGGCTTCTGCTACCTACGCTGCCAAGATGATGAAGGACATGGGCCTCATCCCCGAGGGCTACAAAATCATGGTCGTCGGCACCGTCCAGGAAGAGGACTGCGACGGCATGTGCTGGCAGTACATCTACAACAAGGACGGCATTAAGCCCGAGTTCGTCATTTCCACCGAGCCCACCGACGGCGGCATCTATCGCGGTCACCGCGGCCGTATGGAGATCCGCGTCGACGTTCACGGTACCTCCTGCCACGGCTCCGCTCCCGACCGCGGCGACAACGCCATCTACAAGATGGCCGACATCATCGCCGACGTCCGCGCCTTCAACAACAACGGCTGCGACGAGTCGACCGACATCAAGGGTCTCGTCAAGATGCTCGACCCCAAGTACAACCCCGAGCACTTCGAGGATGCCCGCTTCCTGGGCCGCGGCACCTGCACCGTCAGCCAGATCTTCTACACCAGCCCCAGCCGTTGCGCTGTCGCTGACTCCTGCGCCATCTCCATCGACCGTCGTATGACCGCCGGTGAGACCTGGGAGTCCTGCCTGGACGAGATCCGCAACCTGCCGGCCGCCAAGAAGTACGGCGACGACGTGAAGGTCTCCATGTACATGTACGACCGTCCGTCCTGGACCGGCGAGGTCTACGAGACCGAGGCTTACTTCCCCACGTGGATCAACAAGGAGACCGCTCCGCACGTCAAGGCCCTCGTCGACGCCCACAAGGCCATGTTCGGTGACGAGCGCATCGGCTGCGAGCCCAGCATGGACAAGCGCGCCGGTCGCCCGCTGTGCGACAAGTGGACCTTCTCCACGAACTGCGTTTCCATCCAGGGCCGCTACGGCATCCCCTGCGTCGGCTTTGGCCCGGGTGCCGAGTCTCAGGCTCACGCTCCCAACGAGGTCACCTACAAGGACGACCTGGTCACCGCTGCCGCCATGTACGTGGCTGCCCTGAACCTCTACGATCCGAGCCAGGCCGATGGCGACGCCACCGTGTTCCGCGCCTGTCTGACCAACAACAAAATCGATTAGTCCCATTCTTCGATTTTGTTGAGCCGGGGGCCGCTCGTGTCCCCGGCACCCCCTGTTGACTTGGGGCCCGCGGTCGTTATCTCCCATGCTTCCTCAACGGTGGCGGGTCCTCGTCATGGTGCTCTGCATGTTTTAGCCACGCGCGCATGCCGGAGCACATCTACTCATTGCGATCGTTTCATCTTTAGAAAGGACATTTTCATGGACGCTAAGTTTACCGAGCTCATCGAGCAGCTGAACGGCCTCGATTTTAAGGGTATGTACGGCAGCGACTTCCTGCACACCTGGGACAAGACCACCGATGAGCTCAAGGCTCTCTACATCGTCGCCGACGCCCTGCGCGAGCTGCGTGAGAACAACGTTTCGTCCAAGATCTTCGACTCGGGCCTGGCCGTCTCCCTGTTCCGCGACAACTCCACCCGCACGCGCTTCTCTTTCTCTAAGGCCGCCAACCTGCTCGGCCTTGAGCTGCAGGACCTGGACGAGAAGAAGTCCCAGATCGCCCACGGCGAGACCGTCCGCGAGACCGCTACCATGATCTCCTTCATGGCCGACGTCATCGGCATCCGCGACGATATGTACATCGGCAAGGGCGACGCCTACATGGCCGAGGTTTCCGAGTCTGTCCAGCAGGCCTACGAGGACGGCGTTCTGGATCACCGTCCCACGCTCATCTCCTTGCAGTCCGACTCCGATCACCCCACGCAGTCCTCTGCCGACATGCTCTACCTCATCAACGAGTTTGGCGGCCTCGAGAACCTCAAGGGCAAGAAGGTTGCCGTCACCTGGGCCTATTCGCCCTCTTACGGCAAGCCGCTGTCCTGCCCGCAGTCGCTGATCAGCCTGCTGCCCCGCTTTGGCATGGACGTCACCCTGGCTCACCCCGAGGGCTACGACCTCATGCCCGAGGTCGTCGAGCGCGCCAAGGGCTATGCCGCCGAGTCCGGTACCACCTTTAAGCAGGTCAACACCATGGCCGAGGCCTTCGAGGGTGCCGACATCGTGATCCCCAAGAGCTGGGCTCCGTTTGCCGCCATGGAGAAGCGCACCAACCTGTACGCCGAGGGCGACGACGCCGGCATCGCTGCGCTCGAGAAGGAGCTGCTCGCTCAGAACGCCACCCATCAGGATTGGTGCTCCACGACCGAGCTCATGGAGAAGACTGCCAACGGCCAGGACACCATCTTTATGCATCCGCTGCCCGCCGACATCTCCGGTGTCTCCTGCGAGCACGGCGAGGTTAACGCCGACGTCTTCGACATGCACCGCGTGGGCATGTACAAGGAGGCCAGCTACAAGCCGTACGCCATCGCTGCCATGATGTTCCTGCAGAAGGTTGCCGATCCCGCCGCTACCCTCAAGGCCCTCGACGAGCGTAACACCGCCCGTTGGCTCCAGGCCTAAAGCCGGGTTGAGGTAAGCCATGTAAAGGGGGCGCTCTGCCAACCGGCGGGGTGCCCCTTTTTGCATCGCGGGCGTGCGGGATAAGCGCTTTCGATGTAGATGCCCGCGGCGCGAGTTATGGGTACGATGGTTTCAGGGGAGGTATCACCATGAAACTTGGATGCGTCATTATGGCTTCGGGCGAGGGCAAGCGGTTTGGCTCTAACAAGATGCTTGCCGATATCTATGGCGAGCCGCTGATTGCCCGGACCATCGATTCGGTTCCCCGGGGTTTTGACGTTGTGGTTTCGACGCGTTGGCCCGAGGTCGCCCAGATTTGCGAGGACAAGCATTGCCCGTGCGTGCTGCACGATGGCGAGCTGCGCAGCGAAAGCGTCCGTGCGGGCCTTTCGTGGGGAGTCGAACGCAACTGGAAAGGTTGCCTCTTTTTGCCGGGCGACCAGCCGCTCGTGAGTTCGGATTCTTTTGAGGCCATGGTTCGCACGTTTGATGAGCGTGGCCGCAAGCATCCGGTGCGTCTTGCGTGCAACGGTGAGCCTTCGAGCCCGGTGCTCTTTCCGGCGGAACTGTTCGATGCACTCATGTGTCTTGAGGGCAAGGACGGCGGCGGTTCGATCCTCAAGGACCGTACCGACGTGGTGCTGGTCGAGGCGCGTGCCTACGAGCTGTGGGACGTCGATACCGCCAAGGGACAGCAACGCATAACGGAGCATATCGCCGCCTGCTCGTATTTTGATCGCGTGGCCAACTGCATCAATCAATAAGGAGCAATTATGATCATCATCAAAAACGGCGCGCTCGTGACTCCCCAGGGGCTTCGCCGCGCCGATCTTACCATGGAGGGCGATAAGATTGTGCGGATTGCCGCGGCAATCGAGCCGGGCGAGGGCGATACCGTCCAGGACGCCACCGACTGTTGGGTGTTCCCCGGCTTTATCGACGGCCACACGCACATGCAGTGCTGGACTGGCATGGATTGGACGGCCGATAGCTTTGAGACCGGTACGCGTGCGGCTGCCTGCGGCGGTACGACGACCATCGTGGACTACGCGACGGCCGATCGCGGCGTGACCATGCCCGATGCCCTTGCCGAGTGGCATCATCGCGCCGACGGAACCTGCACGGCCAACTACGCGTTTCATATGGCACTCGCCGAGTGGAATGAGCGCAACCGCGCCGATCTTTCGGCTATGCGCGAGGCGGGCGTGTCGTCGTTTAAGACCTACTTTGCCTATGACCACCTGCGCCTGAACGACGCCGAGACGCTCGAGGTGCTGGAGGAACTCAAGCGCGTGGGTGGCATGCTCTGCGTGCATTGCGAGAACGGTACGCTGGTGAATGAACTGCAGAAGCGCGTGTACGAGCAGGGGATTCATGGGCCCGAGGGGCATGCACTCAGCCGTCCGGACGTGTGCGAGGCCGAGGCCGTGAGTCGTCTGCTGTATCTGGCGCACTTAGCCGGGGACGCTCCAGTCAATGTGGTGCACCTTTCGACCAAGCTGGGGCTCGAGGCCATTCGCGCTGCCAAAGCGCGCGGGCAGAAGAACATCTATGTCGAGACCTGCCCTCAGTATCTGATGCTCGACGATACTTGCTACTTGGAGCAGGGCGAGGACGGCTTTGCGGGTGCCAAGTATGTGATGAGCCCGCCACTGCGCCATGCCGGCGACCGTGCCGCGCTGCGCGAGGCGCTTGTGGCCGGCGAGATCGATACTATTGCGACCGATCATTGCAGCTTTAACCTGCACGGGCAAAAGGACCGCGGACGCGATGATTTCCGCGCGATTCCCAACGGCGGGCCCGGCGTGGAGCATCGTCCCGTCGCGATTGCCACGAGCTTTGAGGGCCAGCTGGGACCCGAGGATCTGTGCCGCTTGATGAGCGAGAACCCGGCGCGCGTCTTTGGCATGTATCCGCGCAAGGGCTGTCTTGCCGAGGGCGCCGATGCCGACGTGTGCGTGTGGGATCCCAAGGCGCGCTGGACGATCAGTGCCACGACGCAGCATCAGGCCGTGGACTACACGCCGCTCGAGGGCTTTGAGGCGCATGGCCGCGCCAAGGCCGTGTTTGTGAACGGCGTGCTGGCGGCACGCGACGGCGAGCCCACCGGAGCCCAACCTGGCCGCTACGTGCCCCGCTAACGGGGACGACGCCAAATTAGCTACCCCTGGAGGATGGTGGCGATGATGGGGCGGTCGAGAGCTGCCTCGAAGCGGTCGGCCATCGTGGGGTCGCTGAGCGTGCCGACTTGGTTGAGCATGACGCGTGCGGTGCTGAGTCCCAGCGCCTGCATCTCGGCATTGAGCACCTGGGCGACGCGCTCGGGTGTGGCGATGTCGGTGGGCTCGCAGCCGCAGCGCTCGCAGAAGAGCTCGGGGCGGTGGACAACCTCGGCGACGGGCTTGCCCAGCCCCGAGGCGCCGACGATCCAGACGATGTTGGCCGTGCCAGAGGGAATTACCGGCTCCCAGGCGGCGTGCGCCTTGAGCGGGAGTCGCTTGCTGCCATCTGCCTCGGCCAGGACGTAGTCAAAGCGCTGTGCCAGCTCGTTGAGCGGCTCGGCGGGGGCAGAGAGCTTGCCTGTCTCCGGGTCCAAAACGCCCGCCTGGCAGATGCTTCCGTGGCTCATGCCAGCGCATGCCTCGCAGGTGCAGCCGGGAACATGCAGGCCCCCCGGCTTCCAAGGCGCGGCGTCCAGGCGACGGCTCGACCCGTCCCACGGCACGCCGGCGACGGGGAACATGCGCGTGGCGGTACAGAGAAGCACCCTGCCGCCAGCGCGCATAAGCTCAAGGCCGAGCGTCTTCAGCAAGGTCGACTTGCCTCCACTGCCGATAATTGCGGTAATGCCCGGCTCGATCTTGAGCGCGGAGGCAAGGTTTCCGCTCGTCGTTTCCATCTGTTCACCGCCGTATAATACTGTGATAATAAATAATCATCAGAGTAGCGGTCGAACCGCATTTGCTCTGCTCAAACCGTAGCACAGGGAGGTGTCCCGGGAATGCTCGTTTATGTTCGCGGCGCCGGCGATATCGCCACGGGCGTCGCCGCTCGCTTGGTGCGCGCCGGCGTGTCGGTCGTTATGGCCGATATCGCGGTTCCCACGTG
Source organism: uncultured Collinsella sp. (assembly GCA_902491915.1). Lineage (GTDB taxonomy): Bacteria > Actinomycetota > Coriobacteriia > Coriobacteriales > Coriobacteriaceae > Collinsella. Next base: position 14,197 of record CABUJL010000001.1, on the reverse strand, counting down.
CATCCGCCGCACAATCAGTTTTTGCGAGGCTATTCGCTTGGGCGAGGTCGAGGTCGAGGGCATTCGCGCTCGCTTGGCACAGACGCCGGCAGAGGCGCTTGCAATTACCGAGGCTGGAGACGTCGCCGTTGTGGTGGACCCCCAGGCCAAGATGCTCGGCGAGCTGAAACCCGCTGCCGTGGTCGACGCGATTCTGGCTAAGCGCAACCTGGGTACCACGCGCGACATGGCGCCTGCCGTCATCGCCGTGGGGCCGGGCTTTACCGCGCCGGTTGACTGCGACGCCGTGGTCGAAACCATGCGCGGGCATTTCCTGGGCCGTGTCATTACCCAGGGTTCGCCCCAACCCAACACGGGCGTGCCGGGCATTATCGCTGGCTATGGAAGAGAGCGCGTTATCCACAGCCCCGCCGCCGGCGTGTTTCGGTCCGACCGCGCGATCGGCGACATCGTGAGCGCCGGAGACGTGATTGGCTACGCGGGCGATTCGCCCATGTGCACGCAGATCGATGGCTGTCTGCGCGGGCTTTTGGCGAACGGCGTGCAGGTGACTGAGGGCTTTAAATGCGCCGATGTCGATCCGCGCGGCGATGCCAGCTATATCAACTACATTTCGGACAAGGCGACGTCGGTCGGCGGCGGTGTGCTCGAGGCACTCGCCATGCTCATCGGTGTATTCCAGGGATAGGAAATTGCAATGGAAAAGCTCGATGTGGTGAATGCGGCGCTTGCCGCCCTGCGTGCTGGCGAGACGTGCGAGCTCGTGGTCGTGGCCGGCACGGCGGGGTCGTCGCCGCGCGGCGTGGGCGCATGGATGACCGTCTTTGCCGATGGAAGCCAGGCGGGCACTATCGGCGGCGGCAAGATTGAGCTCTTTGCGCTGAATGAGGCGCGCGAGCTGCTGGCCGGGGGTAAATCGCGTCTGGTCCGCTACACCATGGGCGGCGAGAACTCCGATACCGGCATGATCTGCGGCGGAGCTATCTGCTTGTGCTATCTGCACCTGGACGAGACCAAGGCACCGTTGTTCCAGGAAATTGCCGACGTCTTGGCGTATCGACGCATCGGCTACTTCGTCATTGACTTTGAGCCGTTTATCGCAAGCGCGCTCGAGGGCGATGTGGCCGAGTGCCATGGCGAGGAATCGCGCCGCACCATTGCGGGCTGCCCCGGGCTTTCGCTGGTGGAGGAGGGGAGTAAGGCCACCTACACCAACGCCGCCTCCGAGATTCCTCCCGCGCACATCGAGACGCTCTGCCCCGAGGGCCTGACCTATATCTTTGGCTGCGGCCACGTGGGTGCTGCGACGGCGCGGGTGCTCACGGCGGCGGGCTTTACCGTCGTGGCGTGCGACGACCGCCCCGGCACGCTGACGCCCGAATGGGTACCCGGTGTCTACGACCGTCGTCTGGTCGACTACAAGAACCTGGGCGAGCAGTGCCCCATCGGTCCGCGCGACTTGGTGGTCGTGGCCACAGCAGGCCACAAGTCCGATATCGACGTGGTGATTCAGGCCATGCGCGCCAAGCCCGCCTATCTGGGTTGCCTTGGCTCGCGCCGCAAGACGGCCTTTGTGCGGGCTCGCTTGGAGCAGGAGGGCTTTACGCAGGACCAGATCGACGGGCTGCACCTGCCGATCGGCGTTGCCATCGAGGCGGAGGATCCCGAGGAGATCGCTATCTCCATCGCCGCCGAGATGATCCACCTGCGCCGCACCAAACTCGTCCCCCGCAAGCGCTAATCGCATCCCCAACAAGCAGTTGCGGTGAAATACGGATTGTTCAAGCCGCTAGACCGCCAACAGTCCCTATTTCACCGCAACTGCTTTTCGGGGATCACTATGTGCGGGGGAGTTGTGGAGTTGTGCAGGCAGACGAGGTTTTTCTGGAAATACGCACCCAATGCGCGTATAGTACCGATTGTTTTGTCGGCTCCTGCTGTGTCGAGTCCAAACCGCAAAATGCCATGAGCGGCGCGGATGCAGCCAGGAGGCACGAGGACAACCCATCGTGGCCACGCCCCGTGCTTAAAACCCCAAGAAGGAGTGAACAATGGCAGAAGAGAAGTATGTGCCGCGTCTGAAGACCAAGTACAACAACGAGGTCAAGCAGCAGCTTCAGGACAAGTTCCAGTACGAGAACGTCATGATGATCCCCAAGTTTGAGAAGATCGTCGTGAACATGGGTGTCGGCGAGGCCGCTACCGATTCCAAGGCCATCGACGGTGCCGTGCGCGACCTGCGCGCCATCACCGGCCAGCAGCCGATGATCACCCGTGCCCGCAAGTCTATCGCTACCTTCCGCCTGCGCGCTGGTATGCCGATCGGCTGCAAGGTTACCCTGCGTGGCGACCGTATGTGGGAGTTCTTCGATCGTCTGACCTCCGTCGCGATCCCCCGTATCCGCGACTTCCGCGGCATCTCCGCCAAGAGCTTCGACGGCCGTGGTAACTTCTCCATGGGCGTCACCGAGCAGCTCATCTTCCCCGAGATCGACTTCGACTCCGTCGATCACCAGCGCGGTATGGACATCACTTTCGTGACCACCGCCAACACCGATGAGGAGGCCAAGGCCCTTCTGGACGCCTTCGGTTTCCCGTTCAAGAAATAGGTTCACCTGCCCTATAAGCGCCGTTCCCACAAGGGGGCGGCGCTTGGGGCGAACAATACTCTATGTGAGGAGGATATAAGTGGCTAAGACATCGATGATCGTCAAGTGCAATCGCAAGCAGAAGTTCTCTACTCGTGAGTACACGCGCTGCCAGCGCTGCGGCCGTCCGCACTCTGTGTACCGCAAGTTCGGCCTGTGCCGTGTCTGCTTCCGCGAGCTTGCACTCAAGGGCGAGCTTCCCGGCGTTAAGAAGGCCAGCTGGTAAGTCACTACCAGCGTTTCAAGCATCAGTTTGGAACAGGGAAAACGCGCTAAAAAGGCTTTGCCGTTAAGGGCGGCGAAGAACCAAGAGCACGTGTTCATCAAGAACGAAGGAGAATCTGTATGAACCTTACAGACCCGATCGCAGATATGCTTACGCGCATCCGTAACGCTAACTCTGTGAACAAGGCCACGGTCTCCATGCCGAGCAGCAAGAAGCTCGTCGAGATCGCTCGTGTTCTGCACGAGGAGGGCTACATCGAGGGCTACGATGTCGAGGACACCGTTCCCCAGAAGACTCTGCACATCACGCTTAAGTATGGTCCCAAGAAGGCTAAGGTCATCAACGGCATCCGCCGCATTTCCAAGCCGGGCCTGCGTAAGTACACCGGCGTTGCCGACATGCCCCGCGTCCGCGGTGGCCTTGGTACCGCCATTATTTCCACCAGCCATGGCGTCATGACCGACCGCGATGCTCGCAAGCACAACGTCGGCGGCGAGATCATCGCTTACGTCTGGTAATTCGCTCGGTAGGTAGAAGGAAAGGAGATCACCGTGTCTCGTATCGGTAATAAGCCTGTCCAGATTCCCGCCGGAGTCGAAGTGGCAGTCAACGGCAACAACGTTGTTGTCAAGGGCCCCAAGGGCCAGCTCGAGCTCGATGTCTTTGAGAAGCTCGCTATCAACGTCGAGGACAACGTCCTCACCGTTTCCCGTCCCGACGACGAGCGTGAGACCCGTGCCCGCCACGGCCTCACCCGCGCCCTCATCCACAACATGGTTGTTGGCGTTTCCGAGGGCTTCGAGAAGAAGCTCGAGCTCGCCGGCGTCGGTTACCGCGTGCAGCAGAAGGGCAAGAACCTCGAGTTCTCCCTGGGCTTCTCGCACCCCGTGATCGTCGAGGCTCCCGAGGGCATCACCTTCGAGGTTCCCGACAACACCCACGTGAACGTCAAGGGTATCAACAAGCAGCAGGTCGGTCAGATCGCCGCTGAGATCCGCGGCCATCGTCCTCCCGAGCCTTACAAGGGCAAGGGTATCCACTACGTTGGCGAGCACATCCGCCGCAAGCTGGGTAAGGCCGCCAAGTAGTCGTAACCGACTCACTCGCATAAGACCAGCACCCCGTCAGGTGCTGGCAAGATCAACCTTTTTAGGAGTTTACGTATGAACAAGCATAAGGCGAAGCTGGAAGGCCTCAAGCGTCGTCAGCGTCGTGTTCGCGGCAAGGTCTCGGGTACCTCCGAGCGTCCGCGTCTTCGCGTGACCCGTACTAACGCCAACATCTATGCCCAGATCATCGACGACAGCAAGGGCTCCAGCCTGACGCTCGTCTCCGCCTCGACCCTCGAGGCCGAGTTCAAGGGCACCCACACCTCGAACAAGGAGGCTGCGGAGAAGGTCGGTCAGCTCGTTGGCAAGCGCGCCATCGAGGCCGGCATCACCAAGGTCGCCTTCGATCGCGGTGGCCGTATCTACCATGGCCGCGTCAAGGCCCTCGCCGACGGTGCTCGTGCCGCCGGTCTCGAGTTCTAGGAGGTATGTAGCACATGGCTCGTAATCAGAAGCAGCAGCGCGAGGCCTCCGAGTTCGAGGAGCGCGTCGTTTACATCAACCGCGTGTCGAAGACCGTCAAGGGTGGTCGTCGCATGAGCCTCGTCGCTCTCGTCGTCGTTGGCGACGGCAAGGGCAACGTCGGCGTTGGCATGGGCAAGTCCGCTGAGGTGCCCATGGCCATCTCCAAGGCATCTCTCGATGCCAAGAAGAACATGTTCCACGTGCCGGTGACCGAGCAGGGCACCATCCCGCACGAGGTTCTCGGCCACTTTGGTGCCGGCCGCATCATCATCAAGCCCGCTGTCGAGGGTACCGGCGTTATCGCCGGCGGCGCTGTGCGTCCCCTCTTTGAGCTTGCTGGCATCAAGAACGTCCTGTCCAAGTCCCTCGGTACCGACAACGGCCTCAACATCATCAAGGCTGCCGTCGAGGGCCTCAAGGAGCTCTCCAGCCCTGAGGACGTCGCGGCTCGCCGTGGCCTGACGGTCTCCGAGATGTTCGTCGGTAAGGAGAACTAAGCATGGCTGACACCATCAAGATCAAGCAGGTCCGCAGCACCAACGGTTGCAAGCAGGACCAGGTCCGTACTGTCCGTGCCCTCGGTCTCCACAGGATCCGCGAGGTTCGCGAGATTGCTGACAACGAGTCCGTCCGCGGCATGATCTTCAAGGTCAAGCACCTTGTCGAGATTGTAGAGGAGTAGCAAATGCAGCTTCACGATCTTACTCCCGCGCCCGGTTCCACCAAGAACCGCAAGCGCGTCGGCCGTGGCAATTCTTCGGGTCACGGCACCACTTCTGGCCGCGGTCAGAAGGGCCAGGGTTCCCGCTCTGGCGGCACCAAGGGTGCCGGCTTCGAGGGTGGCCAGACTCCGCTGGCTATGCGCCTGCCCAAGCTTCCGGGCTTCCGTAACCCCCGTCGTATCGAGTACACCGCTGTTAACGTTGAGCGTCTCGAGCGTAAGTTCGAGGACGGCGCTGTGATCGACGGTGCCGCTCTTAAGGCCGCTCGCATCACCAAGAGCGAGTTCGAGCCCGTCAAGGTGCTCGGCAATGGTGAGCTCACCAAGAAGTTCACGGTCAAGGTCGACAAGGTCAGCGCTTCTGCGCAGGCCAAGATCGAGGCCGCCGGCGGAAAGGTCGAGCTGCCGTGCTAAATGGTCTTAAGAATGCTTTCCGCATCAAAGAATTGCGCGAAAAGATTCTTTTTACCATAGCTATGCTCGTCGTGTACCGCATTGGTGCGCACGTTCCTGTGCCCGGCATTCCCTTCCAGGGGATGCTGGGCCTTTTCTCGACCGATAACAATTCGGTCGCCGCAGGTGCTATGGCCCTCCTGAATCTTTTCTCTGGCGGCGCGTTGAGCTATGTGTCGGTGTTTTCGCTGGGCATCATGCCTTACATCACCAGCTCGATCATCCTCCAGATGCTCCAGGCCGTTGTGCCTTCCCTGCATGAGCTTGCCCGCGAGGGCGAGGTCGGTCAGACCAAGATTACGCAGTATTCGCGTTACCTCACCCTGGCTCTGGCAATCCTCAACTCCGTGGGTTACCTCTTCCTCTTTAAGAGCTTCGGCATCAGCTTCAATGGTGCCGGCGCTCCCGAGATCATCTTCGACCTCATGATTGTCGGCACGCTCACCGCGGGCGCCATGCTGATCATGTGGATTGGTGAGCTCATCACCCAGCGCGGTATCGGCAATGGCATGTCGCTGATCATCTTCGCGAACATCATGGCCGGTCTACCGCAGGCTATCTTCTCCAGCACCGAGGGCAATGCCGGTGGCATCATCACCATGGTGATCATCTGCGCCATCATCCTGCTGGTTATCCCGCTGATTGTTTTCCTTGAGCGCGGCCAGCGCCGCATCCCGGTCTCCTACGCTAAGCGCGTCGTGGGCCGTCGCATGATGGGTGGCCAGACCACCTACCTGCCCATCAAGGTCAACACCGCGGGTGTCGTGCCGATCATCTTCGCTTCGGCGCTGCTGTACTTCCCGGCTCAGATTGCCGTGTTCTTCCCCGGCATCGGCTGGATTCAGGCAGTTGCCTCCGCGCTTTCGACCGGTTGGCTCAACTGGGTGCTTAACGTTGTCCTCATCGTGTTCTTCGCGTACTTCTACACCTCCATGGTGTTCAACCCCGATGACACGGCCGATAACCTTAAGAAGCAGGGCGGCTTTATTCCGGGCGTCCGTCCGGGTAGGGCTACCGCGGCCTACATCAAGAACGCGCTCAACAAGATCACGCTTCCCAGCGCTGTCTTTTTGGCGCTCATCGCCATCGTGCCTTCGATCATCTTCTCCTTCACGGGTAACCATCTGATCCAGGCATTTGGCGGCACGTCCATCCTCATCATGGTCGGCGTCGTGCTCGACACGGTCGATAAGCTCGAAGGCCAGATCAAGATGTATGATTATGATGGATTCTTTAAATAGGCTAGAGGAGGATTGCTCATGAACCTCGTATTGCTCGGAGCTCCGGGTGCCGGTAAGGGCACCGTCGCACAGGAGCTCGTCGCCGAGTTTGGCGTCGCCCATATTTCCACGGGCGACCTGCTGCGTGCTGCCGTCAAGGGTGGCACCGAGCTTGGTATTCAGGCTAAGAAGTACATGGACGCTGGCGAGCTCGTTCCCGACCAGCTCGTGATCGACCTTGTCAAGGAGCGCCTTGCCGCCGATGACGCCCAGCAGGGCTTCATCCTCGACGGCTTCCCGCGCAACACCGCCCAGGCTGTGACACTCGATTCCGAGCTCTCCGCCATGGGTCGCGAGATCGACTGCGCCCTTCTGGTCGATGTGGCCCCCGAGGTCATTATCGATCGTCTGTCTTCGCGTCGCACCTGCCGCGCATGCGGTTACACCGGCACCGCTGCCGATGCTACCTGCCCCAAGTGTGGCGGCGAGATGTATCAGCGCGACGACGACAAGCCCGAGACCATCAAGAACCGTCTCGACGTCTACGAGAAGTCCACGAGCCCGCTCGTCGACTACTATCGTGGCCAGGGTCTGCTCAAGTCGGTCAACGGTGACCAGGCTCGCGAGACCGTGTACGGGGATGTCAAAGAGGCTCTCGGTCTATGATCAAGATTAAGTCTGCAACGCAAATCGAGCAGATGAAGAAGGCAGGAGCGCTATCTAAGATGGCGCTCCGCCACGTTGGAGCCATGGTGCGCCCCGGCGTTTCCACCTTTGAGCTCGATCAGCTCGCGGAGCAGATTATCCGCATGCATGGCGGCACCCCGGCCTTTAAGGGTTACGGCGGGTTCCCGGGGACCATTTGCGCATCGATCAACGATGCCGTGGTCCACGGTATTCCCAACCCCGACATGATCCTGCGCGATGGCGATATCATCTCCATCGATACGGGAGCCGTTGTCGACGGTTGGGTCGGCGATAACGCTTGGACGTTTTTCGTCGGCACCCCCACGCCCGAAGCCAAGGCTTTGTGCGAGGTCACGCGCGATTGCCTTAAGGCTGCCATCGAGCTGGCTGTTCCCGGTAACCATATCGGGGACGTCGGTTATGCCGTTCAGTCCCTCGCCGAGTCTCACGGTTACGGTGTGCTTCGTGATTATGTGGGCCATGGCATTGGCCGCGTGATGCACGAGGACCCCAACGTTCCTAACTATGGAAAGAAGGGGAGGGGCGTTCGCCTCCAAGCCGGCATGGTCATTGCCATCGAGCCGATGGTTACGATGGGTTCCAACCATGTGAGCACGGGCTCCGACGGTTGGATTGTTACGACCAACGACCATCTGCCCGCCGCGCACTACGAGAACACCGTCGCCATCACCAATGACGGTCCGGTGATTCTCACCACGGATGCGCAAGGTGCTTGGTGTTCGCTCCAAGGCGGAGAAATGTAACAAGTTCCACTTAGTTGTGGAGCCATTACGAAGTTATTACGATGCGTGCATACGTGTTGTAGAATACTCAATCGCTGTCGTTTTCTAGAGAAAGATGATTGCTTGTGAAGAAGGAAGACGCAATTGAGCTCGAGGGTACGGTAAAGGAACCGCTGCCCAATGCCATGTTTAAGGTCGAGCTCGAGAACGGTCATTCGGTTCTGTGCAACATTTCTGGCAAGATCCGAATGAATTACATCCGTATTCTCCCCGGTGACAGGGTTGTCGTGGAGCTTTCCCCGTACGACCTGACCCGCGGCCGCATCACCTATCGCTACAAATAGCGGCACGCATACACGCACTCCATTTCCGACTGCAGGCTTAGCTCAACCTACGGTCGGATTGTGTGTGAAGACCAGCCATAGTTTTAAACGCCTGCGGCTGGGCGAGTAGATAGTAGGGAAGTAGTTTGAGCGCTACCGAAAGGAAGAACGATGAAGGTACGTCCTTCGGTCAAGAAGATGTGCGATAAGTGCAAAATCATTAGGCGCCATGGCAAGGTCCTCGTCATTTGCGAGAACCCCCGTCATAAGCAGCGTCAGGGTTAAGAGAGGAGACTACGTTGGCCCGTATTAATGGTGTCGACCTCCCGCGTGAGAAGCGCGTTGAGATCGGTCTGACCTACATTTACGGCATCGGCCGCACCACTGCGACGAAGATTTGCGTCGAGTGCAACGTTAACGTGGATACGCGCGTTAAGGACCTCACCGAGGATGAGGTTAACGCCATCCGCGATTATATCGATAAGAACCAGATCATGGTTGAGGGCGACCTCCGCCGTGAGCGCAACCAGAACGTCAAGCGCCTTATGGACATCGGCTGCAACCGCGGCCTTCGTCACCGCAAGGGCCTCCCGGTCCGCGGCCAGCGCACCCACACTAACGCTCGTACCCGCAAGGGCCCGAAGCGTCAGATCGGTGCTAAGAAGAAGAAATAAGGAGCGCTAGATAGATGGCTACTGCTAAGAAGAACGTTCGCGCTGCCCGTCTGAAGCGCGCGGACCGTAAGAACATTTCCGTGGGCCAGGCTCACATTCGTTCTACGTTCAACAACACGATCGTTTCGATCACCGATCCCCAGGGCAACGTCATTTCCTGGAAGTCGGCTGGCCAGGTGGGCTTCAAGGGCTCCCGTAAGTCCACGCCGTTCGCTGCCCAGATGGCTGCCGAGGCTGCTGCCAAGCAGGCCATGGAGCACGGTATGAAGAAGGTTTCCGTCTTCGTCAAGGGCCCCGGCTCCGGTCGTGAGACCGCCATCCGCTCCCTCCAGGCTGCTGGCCTCGAGGTCTCGAGCATCCAGGACAAGACCCCCATTCCGCACAACGGCTGCCGCCCCAAGAAGCGTCGCCGCGTGTAACTGAAAGGATCGTATCAATATGGCAATCGACAGGACTCCTGTTCTTAAGCGCTGCCGTCAGCTCGGGATCGATCCCGCTGAGCTCGGTTACAGCAGCAAGAAGGAATCTATCCGTCAGCCCAAGCGCCGTCGCAAGGAATCTGAGTACGGCATGCAGCTGCGCGAGAAGCAGAAGGTCAAGTTCATCTATGGCGTTCTGGAGAAGCAGTTCCACGGCTACTTCAACAAGGCCCGCAAGATGAACGGCGTCACCGGTGAGAACCTCATGATCATCCTTGAGTCTCGCCTCGACAACGTCGTCTTCCGTCTTGGCTTCGCCCGCACCCGCAAAGAGGCTCGTCAGTCCGTCCGTCACGGTCACTTCACCGTGAACGGCAAGCGCGTGGACATCCCGTCCTACCGCGTCAAGGCCGGCGACGTCGTCGCTGTCGGCGAGAAGTTCCGTGACCTCCTTCCCATCAAGGAGGCCCTGATTTCCTCCGAGCGCTTTGAGGTCCCTGGCTGGCTCGAGGTCGATATCGAGAAGCTGTCTGGTAACGTGCTCGCTCTGCCGACGCGTGAGCAGATCAGCGGTGATATCAACGAGCAGCTCATCGTCGAGCTCTACTCTAAGTAGTCCATCCGGGCTGCTGAGGCTGGAGGTAATACATGTCAGAATTCATTAGGCCTCAGGTTCAGGTCGAAGAGATCAACGAGACGTCTGCTCGTGTCTCCGTCGAGCCGCTCGAGCGTGGCTACGGCGATACTCTGGGTAACTCCCTTCGTCGCGTTCTTCTGTCCTCGCTCGAGGGTGCCGCCGTCGAGGCTATTCAGATCGATGGTGCGCAGCACGAGTTCATGACCATCCCTAACATGGTCGAGGATGTCACCGACATCGTCCTGAATGTCAAGGGTCTTGTCTTCAGGGCTCTCGGCACGACCGACGAGGCGACCGCCACCATCTCGGTTGACGGCCCCTGCGAGGTCACCGGTGCGGACTTCTTTATTCCGTCCGAGTTTGAGCTGGTCAACCCCGAGCAGCACATCGCTACGCTCACCGAGGGTGGCCATCTCACCATGAGCATGCGCATCGGCTATGGCCGCGGCTATGTTTCTGGCGAGGCCAACAAGCGCGACAACGATCCCATCGGTGTGATCCACGTCGACTCGCTGTACTCGCCGGTTTCCCGTTGCGCCAAGCTCGTTGAGGCTTGCCGTGTCGGTCAGCACACCGACTACGACCGCCTTGTCCTCGAGATCGAGACCAACGGCTCCATCGCCCCGCGCGACGCCGTGGTCCAGGCTGCCAATATCATCAACCAGCATATGGCCGCATTTATGAACCTTGCCGAGACCCCCGAGGTCGAGGAGGAGGCTTCGATCTTCGCTCCCGAGGTCACCAACGACAACGCCGAGCTGGACAAGCAGATCGAGGATCTGGACCTTTCCGTCCGTTCCTACAACTGCCTTAAGCGCGCCAGCATTCACTCGGTCCGTCAGCTCGTTGAGTTCTCGGAGAACGATCTGCTCAACATCCGTAACTTCGGTGTTAAGTCGATCGAGGAAGTGAAGGACAAGCTTGAGTCCATGGGCCTGAGCCTGAAGGCTTAATGCTTCGCATATTTGAGGAGAAACTAGACCATGCGTCACAACGTTAAGAAGGGCCTGAAGCTCGGCACCGATGCGAGCCACACCAAGGCCATGAAGAAGAGCCTTGCTAAGGCCCTCTTCGAGAACGACCGCATCAAGACCACCGAGACCCGCGCTAAGGCGCTGCGTTCGGTCGTCGACCCGATCATCACTTGGGCCAAGAAGGGCGACCTGCACTCTCGTCGTCTGGCTATCGCCAAGCTCGGCGATAAGCAGCTCGTTGCCGAGATCTTCGACAAGGCTGCCCAGGGCATGTGGCAGGACCGCAACGGCGGTTACACCCGCATCATGAAGCTCGGTAACCGTAAGGGCGACAACGCTCCCATCGTTATCATGGAGCTCGTCACCGAGCCTTGCACGCCTAAGGCCAAGAAGGCTGCTCCGGCCCCCAAGAAGGCCGCTGCTCCCAAGAAGGTCGAGGCTGTCGAGGAGGCTCCTGCTGAGGAGACCGCTGAGTAGACATTCCGTCTGCATAGGCTATATTCGAGGGGTACGTTCGCGTACCCCTCTTTTTTTGTCGCGATACCGTTACTTGTTTGTTGGGAGCGCCCATGACTGCGCCGTCTGATTTCAATTCGATTTCCGAGCTTGACGCCACGCTCGTATTTCGCGTGGCCTATGATGGCTTGTCGTATAGCGGATTTGCCGAGCAGCCGGGACAGACGACGGTTGCGGGTGAGCTGCGTCGAGCCATCGAGACGCTGCTTCGCCGTCCGATCGATCTGACGTGCGCAGGTCGTACCGATGCCGGCGTGCATGCCGTGGCTCAGTACATCAGCGTGCCCGTAACGGACGCTGAGCTCGCCCTTACGCGCCGTAGGTGGCTGCGGGCTATGGATGCCCTGCTGCCTAAAGATATCGCCATAAACGAGGTCTACAGGGCCCGTAAGGGCTTTTCTGCACGCTTTGACGCGCGTTCCCGTACGTATACGTACCGTATTGCCGATCGCGATGCGCGCCCCGTGCTGTCCCGTGGTGCCGTGTGGTGGCATCGCTATCCCTTGGACGTCGAGGCCATGTCTGCGGCCTGTCCCGCGCTTTTGGGTGAGCAGGACTTTAAGAGCTTTTGCAAGGTCGCCTCTGCCGTGGGCAAGCCTACGCACCGCTGCGTGATGCGGGCCGAGTTTGGCCATGAGGTGGCCTTTGGCGAGGATATCCTGACGTTTACCATTGAGGCCAACGCATTTTTGCATTCGATGGTCCGCACGATCGTGGGCACGCTTGTCGAGATTGGCATGCATCGCCGTGAACCCGAGTGGATGCGCGAGGTCATCGATGCTTGCGACCGTACCGCTGCGGGCCCCACGGCTCCTGCCTGCGGCCTTACGTTTATGGGCGTGGATTACGATCCCGCCGAGCTTGTCGTGCTCGACTAGGGGAGGGCTCGACGCGTCGTGCGTCGACACCTGTCATCTGTGGGCTGCGCGTGTGCAACATCTGTTCTTGACGTGCAATACAACTGGTGTCTCATTGCTTTTATTGCCGGGGTGTACCATGAACCACGGTTTGATTTATTGCTGTCGAGAGGACGGATAACTTGGTTCGACGTGGCTCGCATCCGCGACTTTCGGTGATCCTTGTGGTAGAAGGTTCGCCCAGCTATGCGATGCGTGCGCTCGAGAGTATCCAGAACCAAGACCTCTACGATTTGCAGATTGTTGTTGTCTGCCGCGATGCTGCGCCCGGTGTGCGCCATTCGCTTCAAGTTGCCGCCGACAGGGACATCCATATTGATTTGATTGACGTCGAGGACGCGAAGCGCGGCGCTTGTCTTCGTGCCGGTTTTGCTGCCTCGCGCGGCTCTCAAATCATCGCCATGAACGCCGATGAGTGGTTTGCTCCGCAGTCTCTTTCCAAGATGGTCGATATCGCGTGCGATACTGCGGCAGACATGGTGTTCCCCACGGTGTCGCTCGACAGCTATGATGCACATCGAGAGCGCCATTCGCGCGTCTTGGATGCTACTCATATTTCCATTGATAGCAAATCTTCGATGGTGGCCGGGCTACCTCAGTTGATTTTAGGCGGCCTAGTCGCTCAGACCTCTGGCGTGATGTACAGCCGCTCGCTGTTTGAGGCATGCCTGTCGCGCGGCAAGGCGTACCGTACGGTTGAGTTTATGGCTTATGCGCTCTCGCAGGCACGATTCGTGTCCGGCTGCGGCGACGCTTGTTTCCACGCGGTGGCACCTAAGCTTACAGATGCCTTTGATCCCACCATGTATGCCAGGATATCCGATGACACTCGAGCGCTCGACGAGCTTGCGGACTCACTCTCGGAAGCAGATAGCGGTGGTCGGCTCAAGCTGGCAAGCCAAAAGTTCTACTTTGCCGGACTGGTCGCCTGCATCGAGAATTTGTGTCTGAGCCCGCATGGGGTGTCGTCAATTGAGCGTTCCGCCCGCATGCGTGATATGCTCGAGGCGCCTCGAACCCGTCAGATGGTCGCCGCGCTCAAGGACAACCATCGGGGACTCGGTCTGTTGTTTGGGCCGATCGCCAGCGCCAAGCCCGCGCGCTGCGTGATGTGTACGCATCTGGCAGCTTTTCTTAACCGGACGGGCGCAAAAACCGCCTAAACGGCTCATTTCGAAACAAATTTGCATAGAATTGTTTCGAAATGCGTTCTTATACACAAAAGCCTTCAAATAGCGTTAAACTATTCAATCACTGATTGATTGTCTCCACCATCTTTTGGAGAGAGGGTTTGTATGGCTAAAAAACGCAATGGGCGCCAGGATGCCATTAGAGATATTGTGCGCAATAAGGACGTCCGCACGCAGCGCGTGCTGGTCGATGAGCTCCGCGCTATGGGCTTTGATTGCACGCAGGCGACTGTCTCTCGCGATATTGCCGACATGGGGCTGCGTAAGCTCCCTGA